>JBEAPS010000443.1:0-5686 GCA_041164285.1 Pseudomonadota bacterium | reverse complement strand
TTACACTTGCCTGTGTGAAAATAAACAAGAGGCCATTTGCAAAGTCAAGTGTCCCAATAAAAATTTGTATTTTTAAAAGGGGGCGTGCATAACTTGTTTCCACCGCCGGACCAGAGAGTCTGGAGCTGGAAACTGCATGGTCAACTACCCATAGGGAGGCTCGCAAGTGTCTAAAATATTCCGTATCAACGCCAGACAAATCCTTGATTCACGTGGAAACCCAACGGTTGAGGTCGACGTTTACACCGAGGAGGGCGTCGTCGGGACAGCCAGCGTTCCGTCTGGAGCAAGCACTGGAGAACATGAAGCCTGCGAACTCCGCGATGAAGATAAAGCTCTCTACATGGGCAAGAGCGTTCTCAAAGCTGTGCAGAACGTCCATGACCACATCGCCCCGATACTTGAGGATGAGGTTGAAGTCAGCGAGCAACTTGCCATTGACCGTCTCATGCTCGAAATCGATGGAACCCAAAACAAGTCTAAGTTAGGAGCAAACGCTATTCTTGCTGTTTCCATGGCATGTGCGCGGGCTGCTGCTATTGAAGCGGGAATGCCCTTGTATCAATATTTGGGTGGAAGTTTCGCGAGAGAGCTTCCCATCCCCCTCATGAATGTTATCAACGGCGGCGCGCACGCGGACAATACCGTGGACTTTCAAGAGTTCATGTTGGTACCACATGGTTTCAACACCTTCTCTCACTCGCTCAGAGCCGGTGTCGAGATCTTCCACACACTTAAAAAAGTGCTCAAGGATAAAGGCCTCAACACTGCTGTGGGCGACGAAGGTGGGTTTGCTCCCAACCTTGGAAGTAATGAAGAAGCACTGACTCTCCTCTGTCAGGCCGTTGAAAAGAGTGGTTATAAGCTGGGTGAGCAGGTGTCTTTTGCGCTCGACGTGGCAGCCAGCTCTTTCTTTAAAGCTGGTCAGTACAACCTTGAAGGCGAAGGAAGTCAGAAGAACTCCAACCAAATGATTGAACTCTACGCTTCACTTTGTGCCAAATACCCTATCGTGAGCATTGAGGACGGACTTGATGAAAACGACTGGACTGGCTGGAAAAAGCTGACTGAAACCCTTGGTAATAAAACTCAGTTAGTCGGCGACGACCTCTTTGTCACTAACCCTAGGCTTCTGGCGCGGGGCATTGAGACCTCAACAGCAAATTCAATTCTTATCAAATTGAACCAAATTGGCACGGTGAGCGAAACTCTGGAAACAATTGAACTAGCAAAACGTAATGGGTACACGACAATCATCTCGCACCGCAGCGGCGAAACCGAGGATACCTTCATCGCCGATCTTGCTGTCGCAACCAACGCCGGTCAAATCAAAACAGGAAGTGCCTCCCGGACCGACCGTATTGCGAAATACAATCGATTGATTCGTATTGAAGAAGAGCTGGGTGTGCATAGTAAGTTTGCTTGGCGCGCTGGAAAACGACTAGGCTGAAAAGCTCACAATATGCAGAAAGTGAGGCTCCCAAAATGACTTCACCCAAATCGCCAGCCGATTCGGAGGATTTCAGTCAGGTGCTAACAGCTTTTGTTGAACTCAGGAGTCGAGGGGTGGCTGTGTCACGTCAAGACCTTGAAGTTCTCAATGGATGGGCTGCTGAGGGTTTTTCACCCTCGGCTGTCATCGACTGCATTGTTGCAATTCATCAGGATTGCGAAGAAAAAGGGATAAAATTCGCCTCCTCGCTTAAGGCACTAGACCAACCCATACGGACTGCGATACGAAGAAGCACCGAGTATTGAGGTTGGCGGAATGACGAATCCCATATCGCACCAGAGTTTAGAAGATGCGTTCGAGCAGCTTGAGCGTCTCGCTCGGCAGCGAGACGCTTCTGTGCAACGGGACTCCTCTCAATTGCATTTCCAACCTGAGTCCCTCAACCAAGCTGGTCTTTCTTCAGAAATTTCGTCGGACCAAAGCACTGCACCCTGTTTATGCGGCCAAAACCCATTGGGTATTTATGTAAAGAACGAAGGCAGCAGTAATGAATTCGCAGTCTGTCCGCAGTGTGATCCGCAGCCACGATGCGAGGAATGTCAGGGAACCGGACAACTGCGCCGATTCAATTTATTGCTTCTCCGAGATGAAGTTTTTCCGGGTGCTTGCGCCTGTCGGACAGGCAAAAAAAGGGCAGAGCGCCTCAATCAGGCAGCGTTGCCGAAACGATATAAAACAGCAACATTTCAGTCGCTCACGCTGGACCATCTCAAGCAGAGCGACAAATCTGCCAGGAAGCTCAACGACTGCCGAGAAAAGGTCGCTGAGTTTTGCGAAGCAGCAGTCCCATTTTTAAGCAAGCAAGCTCCAGCTCCCGATAAAATTTTTCTTACGTTTCTTGGACCTGTCGGAACCGGAAAAACTCATCTTGCGACAGCAGCCCTCAAGTGGATGGTTGAAGAAACCGGCTGCTCTGCTCGATTTGTCGACTTTCTGTATCTACTTTCTCAAATCAGAGAAACTTATTCGCAAAATATGTCTGAAGAAAGCGTCCTAAGACCACTCAGAGAGGCTGATGTTCTCCTAATTGACGAACTGGGCAAAGGACGTGCAGAAAAAGCATGGCAACTAGAGAAGCTCGACGACCTTCTCAACAGCAGATACAACGAAGGCAGAATAACTCTTCTGACAACCAATTATCTGCCCCCCGAGTTCTCTTATGATCCAGCCCGTTCTGGATTCAGAACAGCCCCCTCAAACGAATCATTTTGGGAGCAGTCATTGCCGGAACGCATAGGCGCACGCATGTACGACAGAATTGTCGAGTCTTCAATTTTCGTAGATTTTATTGGGCTACCCAGTTTCCGCCGTGCTCTGGCAGACGACTTCATCGAGCGATATAAGTCGGAGCGTCTCAAAGAGTTTTAAGTTCCACTTTTTTGTAGCTAATCATGGTGCGTTTCGCGTCAAACAAATTCCTGTAACTTTCATACCTGATGCGCAGCTTTTCAGACTCCGCCCTCATCAATGAAATTTGCTCTAGAAGCTCTATATATTCAGCGTCCGCCTCAGCGAGACGCTTCAATCGACCTTCCGGAATGGTTGACCCAGTTCCAGCTTCAGCCTCAATCCTGTTCATTATTTTCGACCGGACTGTGGTTCGCAGAAGTTCTAGTCGCTCTGCCTCACGTCGCTTGTCCACATATTCAAGACCGATTTTATTGGCGAGCTGGATAATTTCCTCAAGCGACAACTCACGCTGTGTCGACGCTGAGACGGTGGAATGAGAACCTGAAGGTTGAGATACATCGTTTTTATCCAAGTCCGCACTCTCCTTATTGCACAATAAGCAAATCTTATTTTACTGATTGGCTCATTGACAACATACGCTCCAGTGCTGCGCGGGCAAGGGAACGTTGGGGTTCTCTGACAGTAATCACATTGACCGGCTGCCCGTTGACAATGGAGTCCATTGCCCATGCTAAATGCGGTAAGTCAATACGGTTCATAGTACCACACAAACACATGAATCGATTGAGACTGACAATCTGTTTATCTGGATTTTCAGTAGCAATTCGATTGACAAGGTTCATCTCCGTTCCGACAGCCCACTTCGTGCCTGGCTGACTTTCTGCAATTGTCTTGACAATGAACTCTGTGGACCCAACCGCATCAGATTCATCGACCACTTCCATCGGACACTCGGGGTGCGTAATGATTTTGAATCCAGGGTCCCGTTCACGAAGGCTTCTGATCTGTTTTAGAGTGAACATCGCGTGAACTGGACAATGACCCTCCCAAAGAAAGATTCGGCTATCCCGAATCTTATCTGAAGGCTGACCTCCTAGGGGCTGTCCTGGTTTCCAGAGAACCATACTCTCTGGAAGATAGCCGAGTTTCTTGCACGTATTGCGTCCCAAGTGCTGATCAGGAAAAAAGAAAATAGCCCGCCGCTGTGACAAAGCCCAATCAACAATTTTATCTGCATTTGAGCTGGTGCAAACAACACCGCCTTTGGCACCTACAAATGCCTTCAACGCAGCGGATGAATTGATATATGTAATAGGCATAATACTATCGTGACCGAGTGCATTAACGAGCTCATCCCACCCAACTTCAACGTCGTCGGCATCAGCCATATCTGCCATGTCACACCCTGCACCCAGGTCAGGCAATACGACGACCTGCTCCCCTCGCTTTAGCACGTCAGCACTCTCTGCCATAAAGTGCACGCCGCAATAGACAATGTACTGCGCTTTTTGTTGACTGGCCGCAAATTGAGCCAACTTAAGAGAATCGCCGCGCATATCTCCCAAAGCCACAACTTCAGGACGTTGATAATGATGTGTCAGGATGACGACTTTTTCCCCAAGGAGCTCACGTGCAGAGCGAATTTTTTCAATGAGTTCAGCTTCACTGAGCGTTGTGTATGGCGCAGGGAGTGGCTTTTGATGCAACATATTGACTCTCCATCGGGCACAGTCATCAACCTACCGACGTAGGTGTTGACGCTGACTCGCCATACATAATCAGGACTCAGTCCAGAGTTCAAGCCGATTTTCATGAGTTTACTGGAGAGTAGGTTTGACAAGACCGGGCAAACGCTATTTCCTGAACAACACTGTCTCGGTTGGTGCATAACTGACGGGTCGGCATGCAACTCTTGAGAGAAATTGAGCAAAGGAGCAGACTTACAATGACAATGGAATTGAGCCAAACAAGCCAGATCAAGCAGGTTGGTGTCATCGGAGCCGGACAAATGGGCAACGGAATCGCTCAGGTTCTTGCGCAGTCAGGCTTCAATGTTCTCATGATGGACGTTTCTGAGGCCTCACTCAAAAAAGCGGTGAGCTCGATAGAAAAAAGCCTCGCGAAACTCTTTGAAAAGGGCAAACTACCCGAGCACCCACCAGTCATTCTGAGCCGAGTTAAAACCACCTCCCTGCTCGCCGACTTCAAACAGTGTGACTTCGCCATCGAGGCTGTGAGCGAAAGTGAAGATCTTAAAAAATCAATCTTCAAACAACTGGACGAAATTTTGCCAGCGCATGCAATTATGGCATCAAATACCAGTAGCTTGCCTATCACGCGACTTGCGAGCTGCACTCAACGCCCCAGCCAATTCATCGGCATGCACTTTATGAATCCAGTTCCTGTAATGCAGCTCGTTGAAATTATCCGTGGGCACGCCACGAGCGAAAACACATATCAATTAACAAAGTCTCTCTCAGAAACTGCAGGCAAGACAACCGTTTGCTCTCAAGACTATCCCGGCTTTATAATCAACCGAATTCTAATGCCGATGATCAACGAAGCATTTTTTACCCTGATGGAAGGCATCGCTACACCGGAAGACATTGACAGTGGTATGAAGCTTGGAACCAACCAACCCATGGGGCCACTCACACTTGCCGACTTCATTGGTCTAGATACATGTTTGGCCATTATGAAAGTTCTACACGACGGCTTGGGTGACTCAAAATACCGCCCATGCCCCCTACTCAAAAAGTACGTAGATGCTGGCCATCTCGGAAGAAAAACTGGACAGGGTGTCTACAATTATAAGTCTTGATGTGAAGCCCGAGAGAAGCAAGGATTTAAAGGCGTGGTGACTGAACCACAATCGCATAGGCAATCGTGCGAGTTCCCGCTTCCACGCCTTTATATCCATGCAATTGAGAGCCATCAAAGCGAAGTAAGTCGCCTTCATTAACGCGAAACACTTCGCCAGCA
>JBEAPS010000442.1:0-3818 GCA_041164285.1 Pseudomonadota bacterium | reverse complement strand
TTCGAGTAAGTAAGTCGCGGCGAGCGGACTTTTCGTTTCTCCCAGGGCGAGTAATACCTCCTGTAGGAGTCCGATATCCTCTTGGTTTCGAGTCAGGTCTAGGAGAAAGGCGACTGCTCGTTCACCTCCGTTGCGTCCCAGAGATTTAATTATTGCAATTTTGGTATCTCGCCAATGGCATTGCAGATATGCCTCTATCAAATATCGCGCTGAGTCATTGCTTTTTTCTTGGACGAGCGCAGCAAGTGCAATGAAAGACTCATTTTCGCTGGCAGAGTGAATTTGTTCAGCCAGAGTTTCCAAGTGAATCATGTGTGTTGTTTCGCGGTGTGAGTGGGCTTGAGTTGCCATGTGTGCTGAGCTCCAACTAAATCGTATCGTCTCAACACTATAAAAGAAGAGGTGCAGTTGTCATAACTGCACCTCTCTAAGGAAATGACTGTGGTTGCAAAATCAGTCGGCTGTGGCAGTTGCTCCGGTACGTTTCGCAGCTGGTGTTGCAGTTGATTTCGCTGCTGTTTGGCTTTGTGCAGGGAGCGCTTTTGTAGCACCCGGCAAAGCTTCAGCTCCCTTTTTTTCATTTCCTTTTGCGGGAGTGTCTTTATTGAGAAGCTTTTTGCGAACTTCACTTTCAATTTTGGCCATAGTTTCAGGATGCTCACGCAAGTAGTTCTTGGCATTTTCGCGGCCTTGGCCGAGACGTTCCTGACCGTAGGTGAACCAGGTTCCTGATTTCTGGACAATTTCGTGCTCAGTTGAGAGGTCAAGAATGTCACCCTCACGGCTAATCCCTGCACCAAACATGACGTCGAATTCGGCCTCGCGGAATGGAGCTGCAATTTTGTTTTTTACAACTTTCACACGTGTGCGGTTACCCACAACTTCGTCACCACTCTTAATTGCCGAGGTTCTGCGAACCTCCATTCTCAAAGAGGAATAGAATTTGAGAGCCTGACCACCTGTAGTGGTTTCTGGATTGCCGAACATGACACCAATCTTCATACGGATTTGGTTAATAAAGATGACGGTCGTGTTGCTCTTTGAAATTGAGCCTGTGAGTTTTCGGAGTGCTTGGCTCATGAGCCGTGCATGCAGGCCCATGTGACTATCGCCCATTTCGCCTTCAATTTCTGCCTTAGGAACCAGGGCTGCAACCGAGTCTACCACAATGAGATCAACGGCACTGCTGCGTACGAGCATATCTACAATTTCGAGAGCTTGCTCGCCGTAGTCAGGTTGAGACACGAGTAGGTCAGCTGTGTTGACACCAATGCGTCGCGCGTAGCTTACATCGAGTGCGTGCTCTGCATCGATGAATGCAGCCACACCGCCTAATTTCTGGCATTCTGCAATTGCATGAAGTGTGAGGGTAGTTTTTCCGCTTGACTCTGTTCCGTAAATTTCAATGATTCGCCCGCGGGGGAGGCCGCCTGCGCCCAAAGCAACATCGAGACTCAGTGAGCCAGTTGGTGTGGTGACGATCTCTCCTGTCTCGACCGAATCGCCCGACATGCGCATGATACTGCCCTTGCCGAATTGTTTTTCAATGGCTGAAAAAGCAGCTTCGATGGCTTTGAACTTGTTGGCGTTTGAGCTGGAGAGATCACTCATTTCGTATTTCCTTCTGTTGAAAGACGTGTGCGTTGTCATCAACTGCCTTTTACTGCAGCACTCGGACGTATGTAACCATACATTTGTAGTGTATGGTAACTTGTACCCGTCTTGTAAATTTTCGGCAAGGGGTTGCTTCGAAAAAGTTAAGGGTGCCGGAAGGTGCTGGCGGAGATAGCGATTCGGTGGCGGCAGGTGTTCGCTTTGTCGCGACGCTGTTGCTCAATGAGCAACAGCGCACAGGGTGCTCACAATGCCCACAATCGACCGTGTACCAAACCCAGTTGCGCCCTGACCGCGCAAATAGGAGCAGCTGCGACCGCTCCAGGCGACGTTTGCTATGTCGAGATGGATCCAAAGGCTCTGTTGTGGAACGAATTCTTTCAAAAATGAAGCGGAGTACATTGTGGCTGCACCTGAGCTCCATTTGTTGTGCATATTTGTCAGGTCAGCCACATCACTTTTTAGATCTTTGACCGCTTCATCAAGAATTTCAAGGTGAACGAAATGCTCACCTGCGTGACGACTAGCTGCTTTGATGAGAGGAAGTGTATCGTCTGAATTTGTGCAGACGATACCTGCCATATTTCCTGCAATTGAGGTTGTGCCGCCTGTGAGTGTTGCGATATCGATGATCGTATTTGGATGAAATTGTGCTGCGTAGCTCAATGCATCTGCAAGAATAAGGCGACCTTCGGCATCTGTATTGTAAACCTCAACTGTTTTCCCACTATGAGTTGTGAGGACATCGCCAGGGCGCTGTGCGTCTGGTCCGATTGCATTCTCGGCGAGTGGAAAAATTCCGACAAGTCTTGTGTTTGGTAGTTTCGGTTGAAGTATTTCGAGCGCCGCCACTGCGTTTGCAGCACCACACATGTCATATTTCATTTCATTGTGGTGCTGTTTTCCTTTTATGGAATAGCCGCCAGTATCGAAGGTGATTCCCTTGCCGATAATAACAACACATTTCTCGCACGAGGGGTCACCACTTTCAAAAACAACGAGACGGGGTCGATTTTTGCTTCCTTGTCCAACCCCAGTTACCCCCCCAAAGCCTTGATTAACGAGTTCTCGCTCTCCTAGCGTTGTTACCACGCCAAAGTGAGCGAGACGATCTTCAATCATCACCGCCAAAGCGTCTGGCGTAAGGGCATTTCCAGGCAAATCTCCCATAAATCTAGCAAAATTGATGGACTGTCCGCGCCTGCAGCCCTCATCTAAATAACGGTCGATTTTTTCATTTCCGATACCTTCAAGAAGCGTTGGTGGAAACATAAGCGAAACGCTCAGGTCAGGAGAGGACTTTTGGTTTTGAAATGAGTAACACGCTAATTCCAGGGTTTCAGAAAAAGTCACGAGCAGCGTTTCAAAAGGAATGGAACTGAAAACTTCTGCATTGACGTCCCAATAGACTTCAATATCCGAAAGACCTGCAGCATCTGCGTCCAATACGATCTGCCCGATGATGTTACGCAATGAGTTGATCGTTTTTTGTGAATTCTCGACATCAACAAAGTAGCAATCACAAAGAGCTGGTTTGGTGGTCTTAACTTCCACTCGCTTTTTGAGCCCCATAACCGCATCCAGATTCGGTAGAAACTCCAGACGCGAGCTCTTCGAGCCAATAAAATAACAAAAACTTGATTTGGGTTCTGTCGTTATCTCCCAATGGAGTTTTTTTAATCGTTCTTTAAATTTTTTTTCGAAGAGTTGACGCATTTCGTTCCTCATTCAAGAAAAGCAAATTACAATGCAGTGTGTCACGATAAACGTTCACTGCAAACTCTCAAACTGTTTTGGGGTAAATATATGCTTGGTCACCGTGATTCCGAGAATACAGTCGGTGTGATATTTGGTGGGCGTTCGTCCGAGCATGAAATCTCGCTCCGCTCTGCTGTTTTTATACTGAAGCAAATGCCTGCTCACTATAGACTCGTTCCAATTGGTCTCAGGAAAGACGGTTCATGTGTCAGTCTGGAAGGCACATTTTCAAGTAAAGACTTTGCGGAGGCTGAGCCTGCTGATCTTGCTGATTTATTAGCTCACCGAAGACCACGGTTCTTACCGAAGGCCAACTTAGTAGAAAGCCTCATTCTTCCCTTTCGAAGCGAAACGTTAAGTCAGCTCCCTGAGTATCAAGTGCGTCTCCTGAATCTTGAATGTGGGGTGTTTTTTCCCGTTCTTCACGGTCCTAATGGTGAAGATGG
>JBEAPS010000441.1:0-2620 GCA_041164285.1 Pseudomonadota bacterium | reverse complement strand
TGAACCCTGTCTGCCCTCAACTAATACAAACCACATTGTTTTGCGATCTGCACTCAGACCGACAGCAGTGCGCGGGTGTTCAACTGTACAGAAAGCACCGCATTGATAGTTATAAGCGCTTGTCCATTCGAAGCCTGGATCAAGCAGAATCTGCCATCCACCAACAACCGACTGCCACTCACTTCTCCAAGGGCTCACATGATTATATGGTTCAATTAAGCAGTCGTTTGATTTTGTACAAGCCAGGAATGACCACTCTTTTGTGTCAGCCGTTTTTGGCCATACTCGCCCCAGTCCTGCCGACAGGCCAATAGGCTGTAGCTGTCCATCGAAAAAATCGCCGTTGATAACAACCTTTGCTCCTGTTTTTTTGCTGAAGGAGGAGGGTGTCATTCCACGCTCTTCAACTGTGGATGATCTGATCTTTATTCTAGGGTTTGTGAGGTCAATCGAGACAACATGGATGCGCTTGTTGTTGACCGATTTGTCAAGAAAATAGTTCACCCCGGAGTTGTCGTTGTGTCCAGGATTTGGGATTGTTGTCGACGTCCAATCAGCGCTTGCCCTCAAATGTAAGGCTGAGCTTAGGAGTGCAGCGAGGCAGATCGAGACGGCTTGCTTTTTGATCGGCATGTGCAGGCTCCGCAAAAAGGAAAAGGGTTATGTTGTCCCAAATTAAAGCACAAGTACCAGCAGCGCTCAACGGAATGCGTTTTGACGTTGCTGCGGCTCAGGTTTTTGAGGGTTTTTCGCGCAAAAAGATCAAAATGATCATTGATCGAGGTGGTGCATACTTAAACAAGAAAAGAATTTTGGTTGCCAAAAAAATCGTATCCTCAGGCGACATTATAGAGCTTTTTTGGGATGAGGGTCGGCCATTGAGCAGCCGATCAACGAAGCATCTTCCCGTATCTCTTTTGGACAATCGCGAAGATTTTGTAGTTGTGAATAAGCCTGCCGGGCTACCTTCACAAGCCACCCTGACGACGAGCGATGACACAGTCATTCATGCGCTCAAGCAGCAATATCCTGAGCTCTTTGGAAGCATCGATTTGCAGCTAGTTCACAGACTCGACAAAGACACTTCAGGCGTAATGATCATTGCGAAATCCAAGTCTGCGCAGGTTCGTCTCGAGAAGCTCTTTCAAGAGCGAAAAATGAGCAAAACGTATTATGCTCTTTGTTACGGTTCTCCGAAATCCACTCATGGGATCTTAGATTGGGCAATACGTAAAGACCCATCCCGCCCAAACACTTATATTGCGGTGATGTCTGGAGCGGCTCGTCGTGGGCGTCCAGGGCTTGGTGAAAAATCAGCGCGGACACGCTTTTTGGTTGTAAACACATTTCAGGGTTCACGATCATGCCTCATTGAGTGTCAACCTGAAACAGGTCGAACTCATCAAATCCGCGTTCATCTTCAAGCGTTGGGCGTACCGTTGCTGGGAGACAGAACTTATTCGGCAAATGTTGTTGGCCACCCGCTTGCACAGTTGGCGGCTCGTCATATGCTGCACGCCGCGCGAATCAGTTGGACTGGGGGAGATGGAGAGGAATTTGCTTTTGAAGCTCCTTTCCCCGATGATTTCTCGAATTGTTTGGATCATCTGAAAAAAGAAGGGTGAATGCATGAATTACAAATTGATTAAAGTTCCAGTTCAGGGGTCGAAGATTTCAGTCAATGAAAAAGGTCAATTGATTGTTCCGGCTGAGCCAATCATCCCTTTCATTCGAGGAGATGGCACCGGACCAGATATTTGGGCTGCAAGTCAGATGGTTTTTGATGCTGCTGTTGCTAAGGCATATGGCGGTCAGCGAAAGATTCATTGGATGGAAGTTCCTGCTGGTGAAGCATCATTTCAGGCGCACAATGATTGGCTACCGCAGGAAACTGTTGATGCACTGCGTGATTTCCGAGTTTCTATTAAAGGCCCCCTGACAACTCCGGTGGGCGGCGGTATCCGCAGTTTGAATGTCACTCTACGTCAAACGCTGGATCTCTTTCAGTGTGTGCGTCCTGTGAAGTGGTATCCCAATGTTCCCGCACCTGTAAGAGAGCCGCAAAAAGTAAATATGGTTATTTTCAGAGAAAATACTGAAGATATCTATGCTGGGATCGAATTTAAGTCTGGCTCATCAGAAGCACTCAAGCTCAGAGACTTTCTGAAGACAGCTTTCAACAAGAACGTAAGAGAAGATTCAGGTCTCGGAATAAAGCCTGTGAGTGAATTTGGATCCAAGCGTTTGGTTCGCGCTGCAATTCAATATGCAATTGAAAATAAGCGAAAGAGTGTCACTCTTGTCCACAAGGGCAACATTATGAAGTTCACCGAAGGTGCCTTTCGTGATTGGGGCTACGCTGTTGCAACAGAAGAGTTTCGAGATTTTTGCGTGACTTGGGATGAGTGCCAGGGGCAGGTTCCACCCGGAAAGATTCTCGTGAAAGACGCCATTGCGGACAACATGTTTCAGCAGGCACTTTTACGTCCAGATGAATACGATGTTCTGGCAACGACCAACCTCAACGGTGACTATCTGTCAGACGCTCTTGCTGCTCAGGTTGGTGGCCTAGGTATCGCTCCCGGTGCAAATATTGGAGCAGGATATGCAGTGTTTGAAG
>JBEAPS010000440.1:0-2759 GCA_041164285.1 Pseudomonadota bacterium | reverse complement strand
TTCGCTCAAAACATTTCGCAGAGCATTGGAAGCGTCTTGTTTCCGGAAGCGCGTGCACAAGACTCGGTCCCAACGAGCTCAGATACGGGGCTTGATAATGGGCACGGCTCTGCTTCCTCAACTTTGACCTTTGGTGGAGGTCAAATTCGCCCCTCGACAGACAAAGAACTCTACGATGTTTCTTACAAGGATGAAAAGCCACTCTTTTTATACCTAGGGCAGTCATATCGCATCATTGATTTAATGGGAGAGATTGGACTGGGTTACGAATTTGCTAGCTTGTCTCTTGATGGTACGAGCACCGACGCAACCAAAACACCGGCAACGCTAACGGGCTACGGTCTATCTTCTCTCTTGGAATATCGCTTTCGGGTAGGCAGATATCCATGGATCACTCCCCGGTTCGCATACACTTTTGGGCTCATGCGGATGCGTGAAGTAGCTCAATCATCTTCGAGTGATCTTTCGTCGATTGGAACGGTTCCTGTCTGGCACCTCCGGTCAGGTTTGAGGGCTTATCTCGATTTTTCTGTGCCTGCGCTTTACGGTGACGATATCAACTTGATCCGGTATGGCTATGGCGTTGAAGACTTGACTCTCTCGTTTTTTGCAGGTCCAGCTATCCAGCATCGCAGCTTTATTCCTGAAAAATGGTCGAAATGGAAAACCATTCCAGGTCTCATCAACACATCAGGACTCCAGCTCGGAGGCGCAATTTCTTTTATGTTCAAATGAACTTATGGCTGCTTCAAGATGCCTTTGGCATGAGCAGCCTGTCTTTTTCATTGACAACATAAGGCTTTAAAAGTTTGTAGAGCTTTCTTGAAAGAGCAGTTGTTGAGAATCCTGCCGACTTGAGAAACCTCATCTCCTTGATCATTTCCTCGGCCTGCCAAAGGACATCTACAGGAATAAATATCTCAATGTCGGCGACTCCGAGCTCTGGGCTTCCTGTCTCAGTTCGAAGTTCTGGTACCTGTGTCAGTGTCATGAAGCGGTGCAGCATTTGCTTACCCTCGGCTGTGTTAACGTTGATTTCGGCAATTGTGACAGAGAATTGAGAGCACTCGCTTTGAACTAAAGATAAAAATAAAGGGGAAGTTGTGAATTTAAAGAAGTTTGCAGATCGCGGAGGGTTTAAACTTCTCGCAGTGGCTCGCTTTTCGGCTTCATCCTATGCGTTGGTTTGCTATCTGCTCAATGGGTTGATGGCGAAGGTAGAGGAAGTTGTCACCAGTCCGGGGGAGCTAGCCTTGTTGCTGGGTGTCCCTGAAAAGCAAATTAAAACCGCTCTGGTTGAATTGAGTGAGTCTGGTGTTGTCGATGTTGCTGAACGCAACGGAACCACACGCATTCTGAAACTTAATCTGGACCCAACTCAATGGAAGAATCTTGCAAAATCTGCGGACAAGAAAAAGAGAAGCAGCATTGGGGATGCAAAAAATATCCGCCCACTGCATCCGCAGCCTCCTGTCCCAAATGGCTCTCATCTGGTTGGACTCTCGGCCGAAGAAGCACTCGTTTTTCCTCTTAAAACCAAAAAAAGCAAATCTCCATCGGAGCAGCCAAGCGGCGCACTTTATTCTATTCAGGGAGGATTGAAGCAGGAAAATAATCATTCAAAAAACAGAAAAAACTCTTTGAATGAATCCGATGTACCAAGCAGTATTGATCATGAAAGTAAACGGATATTTGATGCATTTCGTAACTCAGTAGGCACTCACGAAGAGCTGGATTTGGATCGAGAAATGAATTACGCGCGCCTGCTTGCAGAAGCACATCCAACTGAGCATGTTTTGCAACTTATCAGTCATTTTGGGCGTGAGGTTCCCTCATTAGCATTGTTGGCAGGTGCATGGATGCATTACTCTGAGACGTTTCATAAGCAGCAGCATGAGCAGGTTGATCTTGAAAGCTACCGCCAGAAACACCAAACAGCTGAAAAGCGCATTCGTAGTCTAGCAAACTCTGAGCTCAAACGGGCTCAGTCACACAAAGCAGTGCTCAGTGCAGATGAACAGTTGCTCCTTCGGATTTTTCTCAGGCATGAGCACCCGCGTCGTCAACTGTATTGGGCTCTCAGGGTGCGAGAGCGTTATCCCCATTTGCATGACTTTTTCGCAGTAACGGCTGAGCTAGCTCTTCCGCCACAGACGAGTGAACTTGGTCCTCGCAAAACCTAAGTGCTAGGCTTACGGATTGCAGTAAGGGCTATCGGGATTGCGCTCCTGGAGGAACTTAGCTTGAACCCAGCGAACGCGATTTGCGGTCTCTCCAGATTGTATCGAAATATACATCATGGCCTCACCGTCAACCCCGATTTGTGAGAGATGCCGATAGGCAAGGTCTCCCTCTCGGAGATATTCAATGACTTGTCCTTTGCTCGCAGAAGCAAATGTAGGTACGCCGCCGCCATTAGGGTCGACCACTTTCATATATTCGCAAAGACCATTTTTTCTTGGATTTTTCGGCTCCGTCGGCGTTGTGTTCGACTCATCAGCAGATGAGTCTGTTTCTTTGTCAACTCCTTCAGGTTCTTCAGGTGGCGGTAACACTGGTGGTGGTGGTGGTTCCTCTTGAGGTTCAGGAGGAATACTTGTCGCTTCCGGTACTGGATTCATTGGCTGCTTCGATGAGTTTGATATTTTCGCCGGAGTCCCTAGCGCAGCTGAAATCGTTCGGACGTGTTCGTCCTTGTAAGCACCCGTATTTTTTAAAAGAGTATTTAAATCGAATAAAATAACCTCAAGACCGAGTGA
>JBEAPS010000439.1:0-2754 GCA_041164285.1 Pseudomonadota bacterium | reverse complement strand
TCGCGTTTATACCGACAATACTCGTACCCAATATTTGGTAGGTCGCGAACATCAGCAATACGTGGAAACCTCCTATTCTGTATATCTGGCACTCAAATTTTCTGAGGAATTTTTGGGCTGGTTAGCTATTGCAAATGTACCTTTGAGCACGCTCTCAAGCCATGATTCCGAGCTTGAGCTGCTTTTGCTTGCGAATCAGACGGCATTCAATTTGTGGTGGTCGCGTTGCTTAAGATCAGGTGAGAAATCGCCAGAGTCACTGCCTCGTATTTTTCAAATCGAGGATTTCTCCAAACCATCCCGCATTGAGTTCGAAGTTGTAGGTCCTCAAATCAAATCTCCTCGAAACGGCATGGTCATGAGTTCTGTCAGTGCAGATAGAGTGTTGATTGCTACCTGGAGTTTTGAGTCTGCCAATCGAGCTGAACTTTTAACTATGAGTGAGTGTATAGAGCACTATATGAATTTGTTGGTAGCAGGCTTGAGAATGTCCGGTCAACAGATTCAACTCGAAAAGTTCGCTCTTCGACTGTCATCAGACGTTGGAGCACTTCTCGAGCGAATGGCACTTTCTATTCGCTTTGATCAGGTGAAAATATCTACTTTGCTCATTGATACAAAGCTAGGAGAGGCGCAGGAATGCATTTTTGGACCTGAACAGCTAACGTTTAGTGGCTCATCAAGAGTAGAGCGGGAGCTTTTACTGGAGCTTAATGGAGTGCTCCGTCTCGACAAGCTCGTATATCGAGAGAGGCGTCGTGTATTTGAAGGCAGCCAGTCGGCATGGATGTTTAGCCATGATCCTAGGTTTCGTGACGTCATTCCATATTTTTCAAAGCCAGGATTTCTCGAAGAATATTTCAATCTCCGAAAAACTCGTGGACTTGATCTTTCACGTGTTCTGGTTGGTGGCGATCTTCCGGATGACTTTTCGGGCGCCGCAGTCATTGTTGACTTGGCAGATTCTAACAAAGGAGCAGCTTAAATTACGAAGTCTGTTTAAGCTTTAATATTAATGCGAGAAATAGCGAGCAGTGCCATCCCAACGGAGGTGAATATCACCCCCGCCGCCCAGAGTAATGCTGCTGTTAATGTCTGTATATCAGGCAGAATCCATTCGCCTCTGACACTTTCTAGAACTAATAATCCTGGGTTCCAAAATGAAAATAGTTTGTAAAAGAAAATACTTAACAAACTCAGCTCATTTGACGTGGTTAAACTGCCGGCTGAGTTGAGAAGTGTATCTAATGATGCAGTGAGATGTCCAACTGAGAAAAGGGTTAGTGCTCCCAAGACTGCAAAAATAGGGCGAGTTGTGCAGCCGATCAAGGTTGCAACTGATAGACCTGAGAGGCTTTTCAGGTAACTGAACAAAAACATTGTGAAGTGCGCCCTGAGATCGGGTGTACGAGGAAATTCAGCAAATTGAGGTAAAAGAAATGCGTTAATTGAAAAAATTATGGATGCAACTGCGAGGAGTATAATTGCAAATCCCAGCATTCTTACAAAAAGCAGTGCTGAGCGGGAGTAGCCAGAGGGTATGAGTAATTCTGCGATTCCTCTGGAGGAAAAATCCTGACTGCAGATTCCAGCTCCAGCAAAAATCGATAAAAATAATAGGATCTGATCGCTGATGAAATATGAAAAGACGTCTAGAACTCTTGACTCATGAGTGAGAGCAGTTCCACTGAAGAGTGTTGCAATCAGTAGAAGAAGAGCGCTGACAAAGCAGCTGACCCAGACAATCTGTCCTCTCAAATGTTCATGAAGGGTGAGCGTAAGTACGCCTCTCATTTTAATCATATTCACTCCGGCAATGCGCATCCTGGTGTAATTGTGAGCTGTTCGTTATGTATCATCCATGTTTCACGTACGTGGTTTCTCAGGTGCCTTGGTGCGTCATGACTTGATATCAAGATGAAATGACCTGCTTCAGCTAAGTTGACCATAAGCTCGGCCAGTTCCGTACGAGCCCAGGGGTCGAGTCCTGAAAATGGTTCATCGAGAACGAACCCCTTCGGCTTGCTCAAAACGGACAGTGTAAGCAGTAGACGCTGTTGTTGCCCCTTTGAAAGGCCGTGTGCAGGCCTATTGAGTAGATCGCCAATCTTCAGCCCTGCTGTAATCAAAGCGCTGGACTCAAGCTCAGGTAGACTGTTCGGATCGAGCCCAAGCAGAGCACCTAAGATTTCAGCGACGGTTGTACGCGCCGGCAGAACAGGTAACTCAGGCAGGTAACCTATATTTTTGGGTGGCATCTGAGGAGAGCCGAACCAATTGATATGGCCACGAGAGGGGCGCATTAGTCCGAGCAGGCAACGAATAAGTGTTGTTTTTCCGCATCCATTGTGGCCAATAAGTAATACGATTCCGGGTGAAGTGACAGTAATGTTTCCGGTTGACCAAAGACGCTTTTGTTTTTTCCGAGAAAAGAATCCTGAATGCCGAATTCTAAACTCTAAGTCAGACACGGAAAGAATAGGCGAAGAGTCATTTTGAGTCATAAATTGAGCCCTCTTCAGAATCGCTGCAAATCCCACGCTCAATGAGGCGTTGTTTAGCTTTTGGAAAAACGACAAGTAGTTTCTGACACTGATTTCTATTTGCTCTAAGCATGGGATCGACGCCATCTCGGAGTTTTTGGATTGTTTCATTCAACCAAAGTGCTTGCGGATAAGCTTCAAGAACACGCTCGTAGGCATCCGCAACTGAATTAAGATCTGTCAGGAACAAATGTTTTAAATAGGCTATCAC
>JBEAPS010000438.1:0-2963 GCA_041164285.1 Pseudomonadota bacterium | reverse complement strand
CTCTCGATAGACCTTGGCTCACACTGGGACATGTTCTTAACCACAGAACTGGATTGCCTGATTGGTGTTGGTTTGGACGAATGCTCTGGGATTTTCCGAACGACCCATCATCAAAAAAAGGCGCGAGACGCAGCGCCAGTGCGACGAACGACCCCTCGGGTGAAGCCGCACGCCGCGCTCAATTTCACATGACTCAGCATATTTTATCATTGAGCGGAAACAACCCAGAGGCGGGCACTCTTTATTCCGATCTCAATTATTTTCTCATGGCTCGTATCTGCGAAAATATATCGTTGGCTCAATTCAAATCATGGCAAGATGCCATCAGCGTTATAAACTCTGCATGTTCTAGCAATTTTTGGCATGCTTCTCTTGAGCCTGAGCGCAGTATGACTGCGATCCCTTTTTATCCCTACGTCCACTCTCAGGTCAGTGCTCATATATACGAAAACAGAAAGCTGGAAAATCATGCCGGACAATTTGGCAGCGCGCACGATACCAATGCAAACATTCTCTCGCATGAGTTCCGAGCATCACATAAAACAAACCCTCTCGTGTCTGGTCATGCGGGTCTTTTTGGATCTGTTGGCGATGTTGCGGCCGCTGCAAAAATCATCATGAATACGCAATCTGATTTAATCAATCACTCAATGAAGCTCAGCTGCAGCAGCGAACGATTCAAGTGGGGCCTCGACACTCCCACGCAGTCCGATTCAACAGCAGGACTCAAACTCTGGCCACTCCCCGAAAATTCATCGATCTTTGGACATCTCGGTTACACGGGTACAAGTTTATGGATGAGCGGCGCAGGCGAGTTTCATGTGTTTTTGACGAATCGCACAGCTCAACGCAACACACGTGGAACTCTAACGGCACCGAGAATTCTTTTTTTTCATGAAGAGTCAACAGGAATCACTTCATGCTGGACACGCCAACCGACAGCGAAAATTCATGTCAGCAACAAGCCTAATTCGCACTGGCGCTCTATTTCATGCGCAGATGCCTATGCGCTCTGCTATGAGCACTTTCGCCTCGTAACGAGATATTGGGACAGAAACACGTTACGAATTCTCCCAAATATAAACGCCCTTCGTCGTGAAATTGGCAAAACCTTGTGGAAACAGTGACAGGTTTGCTATCGTGCCGTCTGCTCATTGAACATCGTCACAAGGCGGCACACTCAAATGAAAACAAAAAAGAAATTTCACCAGACCACTTGGTTCAGGATCACTCTTGGAATTATCATTGCTGCAAGTGCCATATCAGGCTACCTGAGCTACAGAACGAGTGCCAATTTTACTAAAAAACAAATGGCGCGAAGTGTTAAAGTAGTGCGCCGTGATGTGAGGCGTGACTTGCTGCTTACGGGAAAAGTTCTGCCTGCGAGTTCTATTGCCGTATATTCACCAGTTTCCGGCCAACTCAAGCAAATTCTTGTGGGTGAGGGTGATGTCGTAGACGAAAAGCAGGTTCTCTTCAGCGTTCAGCAAGATTCATCGGGCCAAAAGGAGCTCGAGTCACGACAAGCAGAGGTTCAACGCACTCGACTTGAAATGCAGGCAGCCGAGGAGAACTTAGAACGACGACGCAACGTCCGCGACTTGTTTTCGCAACTAGAAAATGAAAAAGCTGAGAACGACTACTACCGAGCAAAGCTCGCATTTGAATCTGCCAGACAACAGCTCACACTGCTCGAAGAGGCTCTCGGCTTGAGCGGGACTGGAAAAAAGACCTCGGCAAAAAAGCAAGCCAACGGTCGCCTGTCGACCATCTTTGTTAAGGCTCCAAAAAAAGGCATGGTGACGTTTCTCAACAAAGCCGAAGGCGAAAGTGTCATGGCAACGGCAGAGAGCGCCGAAGCTACGGGTCGTGAAGTGCTTACCATTTCTGACACCGATCAAATGATGGTGCGTTCTCGTATTTTGGAGTCTGATCTGTCTGTCGTTCAAGCCGGCTTGCCCGTTCAAATTCGTCTCGATGCGTTTCCTAAAAAAACCTATCAGGGAACAGTCAAGCGCATTAGCCAACAAGGTGTTGAGGATAAGTCTGGTGGATATACTTACTTTGTGACCGATATTCTCATACAGAACCCAGATATCGACGTACGTTCCCAAATGAATGCCACGATCGAGCTCATCGTCGCAGAGAAAAAAGATGTTCTTGCGCTTCCAGCAAATGCAGTCGCTACACTCAATGGAAACTCAGTGGTCGAGCTGCAACGCAATTCAAGCAGTGAACCTGTACGATATAAAAAAATTAAAGCTGGGCTTGCCACTGACCTCTGGGTTGAGGTGGCAGAGGACGACCTAAAAGAAGGCGATTCAGTTCTTGAAATTGATTTCGCAAAAATCGACTTGCGCAAATTGTCAGAAGGAAAGCTCGGTGACAATGACAACATGTCAACCGAGAAACTCGGCAAACGATCGGGTCAAAACTAAGGCAGGGCTAAAATGCAGCGGCCGAATATGTTCGAACTCAAAAATGTTACCTACACCTACCGAGCTGCATCAGCGCCGGAATTCACTGCCTTGCGTGATGTGAATTTAAAAATTGAGCAGGGCGACTTCGTTGCTATCATCGGACCGAGCGGATCGGGCAAATCTACACTCATGCATCTGCTCGGCATGATGTCGAACCCAACCAGTGGAACAGTAGAAGTACTCGGAGAGTCTGTTTCTGAAATGGAGGCCAACACTGTCGCTGAAAAGCGGAACACCACTTTGGGCTTTTTGTTTCAGCAATTCTTTCTTATCCCGCAGCTTTCAGTCTTTGAAAACATTTTATTACCATCTGAATACAACCGAGGTTCAGCGAGCACAGAAATATGGAGTGAACGTGCTGACGAGCTCATTGAGCGCTTCGGCTTGATTGAGCACAAACACAAACGCCCCGCACAGCTTTCTGGCGGGCAGCGGCAACGCGTAGCTCTTTGCCGCGCACTTATGATGAAGCCTGATGTTTTA
>JBEAPS010000437.1:0-7557 GCA_041164285.1 Pseudomonadota bacterium | reverse complement strand
GGTTTGAGCTCAACGCGAGAATTGGGCACAATTCGCACGTTAACTCTTCCCTCGTCACTCTTCGTCAAATGGGAATCTGGAAATACCATCGAGCGCCAATGGATGGGGCAACTCGCAGAATGCGTGGTTGGTCAATCGTTGCTTGCATGTGATGAATCAAACGACCAACTCTTTTATTGGCTCAGGGGGGGGAAGAGCGCCAATGCTGAGTTGGATTATGTTGTGCAAAGTGGAACATCTATAGTGCCGGTTGAAGTTAAAGCAGGAAGCAGTGGCACTCTAAAATCTCTTCATCAATTCATGGCTGAGCGTCAGCTTGAATTTGCCATCCGCTTTGACATCAATGCTCCGGTCATGCAGAAAATGGATGTTCAAACTCTTATGACGGGGGGTGTATCGACTCACGTCAATTACACACTTCATAGCCTGCCGCTCTATTTGTCTGACTTCATTTATGAATACATCCGCACCCGACACGACGCATAGGCCAGAAAGCCTCATCTCTAAAAATTTCGCGCAAATTCAAGT
Organism: Pseudomonadota bacterium; assembly: GCA_041164285.1. Taxonomy (GTDB): domain Bacteria; phylum Bdellovibrionota_B; class Oligoflexia; order Silvanigrellales; family Silvanigrellaceae; genus RFOM01. Next base: position 7,029 of record JBEAPS010000437.1, on the reverse strand, counting down.
AGCGCAAGTTTTGGTCTTGAGAAGGTGCAATTGATGATCGACAAAAATGATCCAACAGCAGCCCGATTTGCCCGTGTTGTTGTGAATCTTCATTTCTCGCATAACTAGAGACTCAACACCATCCGTATTTTTTTATAAAAGCTTGTCCAAAAATTTTTTCCGATTGGCCTAAAAAAAATCAGCAAATGAATCGCGCCTTGAAATCAGAAATAAAGCAAGCAAAACAGGGTTTCACACTCGTTGAAAGGAGTCCCCACAGATGAACCACGGAAATTCAAAATCATCGGTCGTGAATGAATTAACAGATCTGAAATCAGTTGAAGACGTTTCCCCAGGGTTGGCCGTTCAGCGCGCGCACGCTGTCTTTAAGTCACTCGGATTGATCCGCCCAATGGCTGAATTGCTCTTCAAGAAGCTGATGGTGGAATCCCCTGAGGCATTGCTGGACTTGCTCAATCGGATTTTGAACCCAGAACGTCCCTTTGTAGAACTCGTGTTTCTCGATACAGAAGTGGCACCGGAAGCCAGCGGTGAACGTGCAATGGCATTGAACCTACTGCTCAAAGCCGATGACGGAAAGGTTGTAAACATTGAAGTTCAAAACGGCGCTTCGACCACACCCGAGCTTCGCGCCGTCCACTCTATGTCAAGGCTCGTCTACCGGTCTTTGCTAGCGGGGAATCGCTATGACCCGTTGCCTGAGTGCATTCTCATTTTTATGATCGAAGGAGCCTACTTTTCTGAACGGGACTTTGCTCATCAGGCATTCGAGTTTCTCAAGACACCGACAAAAAGTGACCCAGAACTCGGCCAATGCCTTTTCCCGACGGCTCCAAAGATTCACTTCATTGAATGGGGAAAACTAATTTCTCCTCACTCTTCGGAAGATTCGAGATTCAAAGACTGGGTCCACTTCTTGTTGCCCCAGTCCGTCGAGGATTGGGAGCGAATTGCAGGAGACGACCCCATGTTCTCAGAACTCAAAAAGAAGGTGGAACGTTACTCGGCCGATGACAAGTTTGCCATGCAGCAGCGCGCCATCGATGAAGCCCGCGTGGCACACGCCCTCGAAATGGGCGGTGCGTTGCGCAGAGGCCGTGAGGAAGGACGTGAGGAGGGGCGCGAGGAGGGTCGAGCGGATGAGCGTATTGTCCTGGCGCGCGCCATGATTGCCGATGGCCTCGAAAAGGCGGCGGTGTGTCGTATTTTGAAAGTCTCGGCAGAGGAACTTGAGCGGATGCTTGTGAGGGAATAGAGCATTCCTGGGCTCCGCGCATGACTTGAATGATATCGAATTGAACCTGCAAGCTTCAAACTGTATTTCTCACCCGTCAAACGAGATTTGCCTCCCGACAAAACTCGATGAAGGGCAAAATTCGAATTCCAGCCTCGGGCTCACTCGATTTCTGTCCCAAATGTACTTGATAGAACAAGGGTATGTTGGTGCGTGCTTTGAAATATCGAATTGCAGGGGAGACCTGCTTTTCTCCGGTCTTACATTCCACCGCAAAAATCGGCTTTTTGTCTCGCAAGACAACGAAGTCAATTTCCCGTTTGTCGAAGTCACGAAGAAACCGAAGCTCAATCTTTTCACCAAAGACATCTTCACGGAAATGGCAATACTTCAAAAGGTGACTTGCAACCAGATTTTCAAATCTGGCCCCTTCGCTGCTTACGGTGCTCCAATCCCATAAATACAACTTTTGTTCCTTTTTCACGGCCTTTATTTTCGGTGCGCCATAGGGAGCAATTCGGAAACAAAAGTAAATACGCTCAAGAATAGACACCCACGATTCTGCAGTCCGGAAGTTCACCTGAAGATCTTGAGCCAAGTTGTTCACGGACAGCGGAGAGCCAATTCGATCACTCAGCGACTCTGCGAGCATTTCAATCCCTGAAATGTCACGTACCAGTTCCAGATCTCGAACATCATCGCGAATGATGCGGTAAAGACGTTCTCTGGCCCAGAGTCTCCACTCTCTTTCACTTGCAGCAAAAAATGGCTCGGGAAACCCGCCAAAGCGAATGAGGGTCGCAAGATCATCATTGGAGGTGGCACCCAACTCGCTCACCGACAACGGATGCAAACGGAGGTAGCGATAGCGACCCAACAACGAATCTCCACCACGGCGGTAGTAGTCAAGACGAGCAGAGCCGGTTACGAGAAACTTCTGCACATCTTTCTTCTTGTCGTAAAAGCCTTTGACGAGGCTTCGCCAATTCTTGAACTTATGAATCTCGTCCAGAACAACCAATGGGCCGGTCGGGAGTAACCCCCCTCGCAGGCTTTTCCTGTCAGCTACATCATCCCAGTTGAGATAATTCGGATTGATAGTCTTGGGCGGATCAAGGAATCTCAGGCAGAGGGTCGTCTTTCCCACCTGTCGGGGACCGCCGATGAAGACCATCTTTTTTTTGAGGAATTCACTGACCGCGTCCTTCAAATACCTGTTTTTAATGAGCCTTTCGGACACAAAACCCTCCCTCAATCTGGCCGACTTTCTAGCTGCTATTTTGTAGTGTACTACAAAATACTCCGGAGTAAATTGTATTAAAATGCAAAATACTTGCTTAGCAGATCCGATGACGGTGCGATCGTGGACATGAAAATTCAAAGTGGATGTGCGGCCGAGCGCGAGCAGTGGGCCGTGTTTCATGTTTCAAGGCTTGTGTCCGAGTCGGTCCTTGCGAGCTCGCGTTATGCGGCGTTGCCTGAGTGTACAGTGATATTGGCCTCTTCCTGCGCGGAGCAAGATCCGATATCACGGAAACAGAGTGATTTTATGCTGCCCCAGTCGGTCGCCGATTGGGAGCGAATCGCAGGAGACGACCCCATGTTCTCAGAACTCAAAAAGAAGGTGGAACGCCACTCGGCCGATGACAAGCTTGCCATGCAGCAGCGGGCCATCAATGAAGCCCGCGTGGCACACGCTCTCGAAATGGGCGGTGCGCTGCGCAGAGGTCGCGAGGAAGGCCGGGCGGAGGGTCGGGCGGATGAGCGCGCTGCAGTGGCACGCGCCATGATTGCCGATGGCCTCGAACAGGCGGCGGTGTGCCGTATTTTGAAAGTCTCGGCAGAGGAACTTGAGCGGAAGCTTAGGTGAAGCTGGTAATAACCCGAATCCGCCCCCAATCAAGCAAGGGCTCTTCAAGTGGGTAACCTTGTGGCGAGATTGCCAGAGAATGGGTCTAATAGCAGAGAGACTTTTTGGCACGGCCGCATGCAAAACTGTCTCCAAGAAACTGACCAAACAATGAACACCTTTTGCCAAATTAACTAGGAACTAAAGTACCTAAAACCATTCAGAATAAAGCTTGGCACAATAGCTGCTTCCGGAGCCATCAGAAGTTGACTCCTCTGGAAATCTACTCCGGTGTTTCGAAATATAAATGCGTTTAGATTCAGGCAAGGAAACGTGATTCATAATCAGAATTGAAAAGCACACGTTTGTGTTTTTTCTCCGCGGAAAGGATTCGAGATGCGAAAAGTGATAGCCGCAATTTTAGCCTTACCAATGGTTATTATCACAGCCTGTGGTTCAGAAAGGGAGCCGAAAGCAGAAGAGAATAGCGAAAACAATAATACTTCCGAAAAAAGCCCAAAATCTGGCAATCACAAAATCCAGAAATTAAAGGATCTCGGGCTATATACGGAAAGCCGTATGAGACCTGGTAGCGAATGCGATGGTATTCCCAGAGAATGCTTTAGCAAATAATGATTACAAAAAATTTCGTCAAGTTCGGGGCGCTTGTGGTGCTCCTAGTTCTTTCAGGTGGTGCGAGTTTTATCATGACCAACAACAAGAGCTTAGACGAAGATTCAACATTGCGGCTTTATGCAGGCTTTGCAGACCCAATTGAACTCGCAGACCCCCGAAAAATACAATACAGAACCGAATTCAATTTCCTACGTATGCTGTACAGCCCACTCATTTCATTTGAGGCAACAGGCGCCTTGAGTTCAGGGTTAGCTGAGGATTTCTACTGGAACGGTAGCGAAGCACATTTTCATCTGAGGCCAAATGCTCGGACGTCTAAAGGGCAGCCGATAACCGTTGATGACGTTATTTCCACATTTTCAAGGTTGGGCATGAAACAAGGTGGTACGCACGGCAGCCTATTTGACCTTTTGTGCGGTGCGCAGAGCAGTCATGAAAACTGTATCGGGATAACCAGAGTTACAGATCTGCATTTCTTTCTTAAATTTCCCCGTCAATCTGAATTTCTTTTTAAACTTCTTAGCTCGATGGATTACGTCATTATCCCAAAAAATGCCATTGATCCGACGACAAGTGAGATTATTGATCATTCGAACACCACTGGGCCTTACTGGATAGAAACCCAAACAAATAACGATAAAACAATTCTAAAAGCGAATAAAACACACTGGCAGTGGAATCAAAAAATGCCTGACGTTGTGGAAATTATATACAACGACCCGAGCAAAGACAAAATAACCCCTTTGGAAAAGGTATTTGAGCGATTGCTCTCGAATGAAATTTCTCTCATTCCAACATATGCTTTCATTCCACACCAAAAGCTTGCTGAGTTTGTCGATTCTCAACGGGATAAAATCAATCTTCATCAAACCGACCAGATCTCGATTGAGCATCTCAGAACAACTGAGAACGCAAAGGAATTTGATCAGCCAACGCTCCGCTATATTCTAAGTTTAGTTAAAAAAGAATACACGAAAAATTTGCTTGCTTCCGCCTTAGCCAGCAAAGCTGGGGCCGATTTTTCTCAGTCAACTGACCAGTTCTTTCATCCACGCTCTATTGGAGGCTTAGAACAGGATCAAATTGAAACTCTCAGTTCTTTGCCAGTGAAATCTCCCAAAACCACGCGTACCCGAAAGCTCCGGATTGGATGCAGTCAGAATCTTAAGTCAAGATATGAAAAGCGGTTGGGAGACTCACTTCGCTTCGTTGAAATCGTTGAATTACGTTCAGTCGAAATGAGAAGGGAAGTTGACGCATATTTTGCTGAAACTGACTCAGGATTTATTGAGGACATTTCTCAAATTTATTTCATTGCAAGCATGGGTTTGTTGCCTATCAACAAGACTGAGACGGAGTCTTTTCTCCTTAGCTATGTTAGTGAACTCAAAATTGAAAATCGAATGCGGCTGCTGCGTGAGATGCATTTTCAGATGCTCAAGGAAATGAGTGTGGTTCCTCTTGTCACAAAACCATACTTCGCATTGACAAATAAAAAATGGCAAATGTCTCTCCCAATATTTCAGGCTGGCACTCCAATATGGGGAATCACGAGATCGAACTAATTGACTGGCTTCTGTTAAATGGGCGAAAGATGGGTGTCAGTCTTCAACGTCACGACTGGACAGACAGTTATCTTTCCGGGCTACAACACATCACAGCTGAATTGAAGTTGTCCTCTGGTGCATCCATGACGGGCTCCGGGAAGGCCTGGGCCGAAAAGGAGGCAATTCAAAAGGCAGTGGCAGAATTAGCAGAGCGATTCGCTTGGGCATTATCAGGCGATGATACGACGAACGGATTTGGGGCCCACATTGACCTTAAATTAGCTCAACGCTCCTCATTTCGTGAGCTCCTGGAGAGGGACCTTTTTCTAGGTCACTGGTTCACTGGAATGCCGTTATTTTACGTGAGTTGGTATGGGCTGCTCAGTCGCGGAAAATCGGGCGAAAGAATCCTCAAAGCGTTGAATCAAGAAAAATTAAGGAATTTTGAATTTTTTTGCGGGCATACCGTAAAATGTGAGGGGCTCACTTGTATCGTCGTTGCTGCGCAGCAACCGATTTACGGTATTCACATAAGTCTTGCTCTTGAGGACGACATTTTCGATGCAGTTGAAAAATGTTTTTTAGAGATAATTCACAACTGCGTTTTCAAATCATCCCATGCCATAAGACCACTAAGCCTTGTAGATTTTTTGGCGATTAGAAATGCCAATGTAGATGATCATAGGAGGCTTTGTTGTGATCTTAGTTTTGCGAATATTGCAATAAATAGAATGTTTTCTCCATTAAATTCTGATGTCGCGCTACGTGACGATGTACCTCTGCCCGATTACAATATCACGCAGGTGAATTTGCCTCATCATTTTTCTGATGCACCGCTGTATATTTGCAGATCATACAGCGCGGATATGCAAGATCTATTTTTCGGCTCAGACTGGAGAAAGATATCTTTTCGTAGGCTTGCTGACTTTAGGAGCTGCGTTCGGACCGATGGAAAAGCTTCACTAATCCCACACCCTTTGGTTTAGCCTGTATGTTCAACTCTAAGCTTGTATTCACGACGTCAGTTTTAACATTTGTAGTGTCCCAACTCGGGGCATTTCTTGTGCAGAGGCAAATTCTCATTGCATCGGCCCAGCAAATTTCAAGTGCTGTCTCAACAGATCTGAGAACTGGATTCTATTGGAAGGTGACTGAAACACTTACTCCATTAGCGGGGGGGCAGTTTAGACAAATCCACTGGGAGCGTACGTCCTCGATTCAACACTCGCTGAGCCTTCTTCCGAGCAAGAGCGAGAAAGTGATGCATGTACCTGGTTCTTTAAGGATCAATCTTCAGGATGCAGAAAAGACTATTGGGCGATTGACTTTCGATTACGATGCCCTACCCAGTCTATTCGGTGGCCTCTTTATTTGGTTGATTCAGACGTCAGTTTTACTGCTCTTTCTCTATCAGGGCTCGAAGGCCGAGAAATTGAGAGCACGGCTTCGTGTGGACGCAGCTATTGCCCGCACCACTCAAATGCTCGCCCATGACGTTCGTAAGCCGTTTGCATTGTTCCGGATGACCTTGGATCGTGTGAAGTCTGCTGATTCACCGGAGTTGATGCATGATGCGCTCAAGGAGGCATTGCCTGAGGTGGAGCGCTCGCTTGCGAGTGTCAACGGGCTGATTTCCGACGTGCTCAATGTGGGTGGTGAGTTTAGTTTGGTGCTTAGGCCTGTTCATCTTGCCCCAGTTTTGGATGCTGTTTACGAGGAACTCAAGACTCTCTACCCAACGCGCCGGCTTAATCTGCAAGTCT
>JBEAPS010000436.1:0-5553 GCA_041164285.1 Pseudomonadota bacterium | reverse complement strand
ACAATACTCCTGCCGGGCTCTATGCAGACTTGCAGTGTTTCACAGTCTCTACCCCACAGTCCGCATAGGACATCATTTTCCCTAACAGCAGTTTTTAAACACTGTGCCTGAAAAGCAATGTGCCCCTCGATGTCGTGATTGTCGGAGGGCGTCCCACTAACTCCAACTCCGAGGCCGCCACCCAAATCAAGGTGGTCGATCACAATACCTGAGGTTTTGAGAAGCAAAACGGCCTGTGACACTCTTTGAATGACCAGTGGAAACACATCATGACTCTGAAGTTGCGAACCAATATGAACGTGAAGGCCTCGCAATGGAGCCACAAATCTCAAATATTCCTGTTCATCGAACTTCTCATTTTGCGTGAACCTTTGCCGGAGCACCGCAATCCACTCTTCAATTTGAGAGAGGAGTAGGCCGAACTTTGAATCCAGCGCTCCGGTGCGCAAATGCGGGTGGGTTTGCGAATCCACACAAGGATTGAGTCTAAGAGCAACGAGAGTGGCACCATTTTTTCGAGAATTGGGAAGGTTCGCTTTCAGCTGTTGAAGTCTCTCGAGCACAAAAATCAATTCTTGACCGTGCTCCACATTGATGACTCCTAGGCCGGCTCCCAAAGCCTCAGCGATCTCATCCTTCGTTTTTCCCACACCCGCAAAGCAGATTTCTTCAGCAGGCACACCCGAAGAACGTGCAACTCGAAACTCCCCGATGGAAACGATATCTAGCCCACAGCCTGACCTGTGTACCTCGCGCAAGATTGGCAGTGCGGAGTTGGCTTTCATTGCATAGTAGACTTTTGACCGACTGAAATGTTTTGAGAGCGCTTGAACGTAGCTCTGAGCCCGCTGAGCGACTGCGCTCAAGGAGGTAACGAACATAGGTACTGAGGCAGTAGCCTTTAAATGCTGTAGACTCACATTGTCGACCGTTAGTTCCGAACAAGGGGAAGTGCTCAATTTCCCAGGAAAGTTGATAAAAGGACGCGTCTCAACAGACAAAACACAACCTCCAACGTTGTATTTGTGGACTCAAGACCGCCTCAAACCTGGGTCGAGTCTGAGTCCAACTGAACATGGCGGTTATGCCATGATTACTCAGAAGTCACCAGGATTCGACAACTTATTTTAAGAATTTCTGCCTCAAGTTTCTCCCAAATCTCCCGAAAATTGAGTAGGAGGGAGATGCGATGTCGGTTGTAGTTCTAGAGCACGATGAAACGAACATGAAGTTGATGCGGGAGATCTTAGGTGAATCGGGACATCCAGATGCCTTTTTAACCACAAAACTTTCACACCTTCGATTGGCACTGGGGCTGCGCACGGAAGAGGAGACCAACACCACCTCCGCGCCATCCGTGCGAGCTCAAGTAACGGTGATAGTTCTCGACCTTGACCTGGGTGCGGACATTCTGGACTTTCTGAAACAACTCAAATCAGACATTCGGTACCGAGACACACCCGTAATTGTTACATCTGAAAGCGACTTCAATCAAAGTATTCAACTCGCATATGCATTTGGAGCCAACGACTTTCTTAGAAAGCCGATTGTGCCAGAAGAGGCGAAAGCCAGAATCCATTCCAGTTTGCGGCTGAATCATGAAATCGATCGCAGAAAAGCCAGAGAAAATGAAATCACAGAAATTGCAAATCAGCTTCGTGATCTTTCGCAAGTACTTATGAAGCTCTCGCTCATAGATGCGCTGACAGGCGTGGCAAATAGACGGGCGTTTGAGCAAAATCTAGACCAAGAATTCAAACGCGCTAAGAGAAGTAAGAAATCTCTATCTGTAATTCTTTTTGATGTTGATTTTTTCAAAAAATATAACGACCGCTACGGTCATCCGGCTGGAGATCTCTGCCTCAAAAGACTGGCGCAAGAAGTACAAGCAACAATCAAGCGGCCCGGAGATATGCTGGCCAGATACGGTGGCGAGGAATTCGCCATCATCTTGCCTGAGACAGATCTTCAGGGAGCATCCATCATTGCGGAGCGTGTACTCAAAGGGGTGCGCGATCTTGGTATGAGTCACGAGGACAATAATCACGGTCAGATAATAACCGTGAGTATCGGGCTTGTCGCCTATGATTGCTATGAACAAGGTGTTGACTCAACAGAGTTAATTAAAAGGGCAGATAAGGCTCTCTATAAAGCAAAAAGTGAGGGGCGAAACCGCATAGCCACACTCGAAAATCACATGATCAGTCCATTCTACATAGAGGCTCTCTAAGCTTGTCACGGTGCAGTAAACCGACTATGTGACCACCCAGCCCTCGACCTGGGTGGGAGCGTCGACTTATGGCTTACGAATCTGTTTTTCAGCCTTCATTTGGTCCAGTCTTCAAGTTCGGGGGAACCAGCATGGGTTCCCTTGAGCGGATTGAACACGTTGCAGAACTCTGTCTAAACAAAACTCCGAGCGCTGTGGTCGTGTCAGCAATGGCAGGTGAAACCAACAGACTCGTCAATATGGCTCGTCACTTCACCGCTCACACCGACTCACCCGAGTACGATTTACTTGTAGCCAGCGGGGAACAGGTTTCTGTAGCACTTCTCAGTTTTGCCCTCAGAAAACGTGGATTAAATCCGGTGCCGATGCTTGCCGCACACGCAGGTATTGTTACAAATGACCTACATTCAAGAGCTACTATCAAATCTGTCAACCGTGAATTTATTCAACACCATATTGCCCGAGGCGAGCTACCTGTCATTGCTGGTTTTCAAGGAGTCACCCAGCAAGGCCGATTCACATCTCTGGGAAGGGGCGGTTCCGATACCTCAGCAGTGGCAATTGCTGCCGGAATCGGAGCGCGCGAATGCGTCATTTACACTGACGTCGACGGAGTCTTTTCCGCCGACCCAAGAGTGTGTCCAGATGCGCAAATCATTCGAAAAATCAGGCATGAAGAAATGCTCGAGATGTCGAGCCAGGGAAGTAAGGTGCTCCACATCCGCAGCGTACATCTCGCGGCAAAGTGGGGGATCAAATTGTTCGTAAAAAACACATTCAGCAATGACGAGGGTACCGAAATGATTTCCGACTCAGCACCCATTGAAGGCGAACTCGTCACAGGAGTTGCTCACTCAAGTGATGAGGCTTGGTTTAGAGTTGGACCAATCGCACACACGCCCACCATATTAGCGGATGTTTTTGGAGCTCTTGCCGAAAACGAAATCAATGTAGACATCGTAAATCAAGAGAGTTCGGGTACCGAAATCATCATCAACTTTACAGTCTCGGGAGCTGACGTTGCTGCTACAAGGTCGGTATTAGCGAACGTACTACCTTCTGCTCAGGTCACGGTAAATGCCGAGGTTGCTAAGGTGAGCATCGTGGGAGTTGGAATGCGCGTCCATGCCGGTGTTGCTGCGCGCATGTTCAAAGCACTGGCTCGCTCTCAAATTGCAATTAGGTTAGTCACGACTTCAGAAATTAAGGTGGCATGTTTGGTCGACAGACAGTCGCTTAACCTTGCAGTCCAAGCCTTGCATGCTGAATTCATCAAGAACATTGGTTGACACTCGCGCTGAGCTGGCTTGACATCACCCTCTCCTCCGTGCAAACCGAGCTTCGGGGAGGCAATCAATGAAGATGAAAAAGGCGAACGTAGCGAAGTTCAATCCAAACGGCGCGGGCTCAAATAAATCTGGTATTTTTGGGCTTCCCTTTAGCTATCAAGAGTCCAATGTGGTCTTGGTGCCGGTGCCTTTTGAAATGACTACGAGCTACGGACGCGGCACGGTTTCGGGCCCAAAAGCTATTCGTGACGCGAGCCCCCAGCTCGACTTGTTTGATGCCGATTTTGCCACTCTTGGACTCCCACGTCCGTGGGAATTTGGCATTCATATGGAAAAAGAGATCAGTCAAATCAGAAACCTGAACAAAGAAGGGTGTCAGGTTGCCAAGCCCATCATCAACAAAGGTGGCGAGATTGGTCAGAGCAAAACATTGAAAACAAAATTATTAAAAGCAAACAAAATCTCAGATTCGCTCAACAAGATCGTATTTGATAAATGTCGAAAAGCGCTACAGCAAAACAAAATTGTTGGATTAGTGGGTGGCGATCACAGCGTTTCGTTTGGCGCAATTCAAGCCATTTCACAAAAGTATCCTAAACTCGGAATTCTCCACATCGATGCTCACGCGGATCTCCGCGACGCTTATGAAGGCTTTGAGCACTCGCACGCCAGTATTATGAATAATGTGATTCACAAAATTCCGGGAGTCTCACGCATAGTGCAAGTGGGAATAAGAGACTTTTGTGACGAAGAATTCCAGCTTGCTCAAAAACATCCAAAGATCGACTGCAACTACGACGTTGCAATGCGAGATCGCCTCTTCAAGGGTGAGTCGTTTGAGCGAATCGTTGCATCCATGATCAAAAAACTTCCAGAGAAAGTTTACATCAGTTTTGACATTGATGGCCTGGAACCCTGGCTCTGCCCATCCACTGGAACACCTGTCGCGGGCGGGCTTTCATTCCAGCAGGCCTCTTATATCATTAAGGCGCTGGCTCTTTCTGGTCGGAAGATTGTTGGCTTTGACCTCGTAGAAGTAGCACCCTCTGGAAAAAAGGGCGACGAGTGGGACGGAAACGTGGGTTCCCGAGTGCTCTATAAGCTCTGTGCAGCGGCCTTATTCAGCCAGGGTGGTCGCAACTAGCCTCGGATATGCCTGATTTTATTTAAAATCGGCATTTCACCTAATGATTACGCTGTGATTTTGCCTTCAGTGTGGCGTCAGCGAGCCGATAGGCTCTTTGGGATGGTGCACATGAGGAAACTCAGCATTCAAGGGCAAATCGTTTATCTCTTTGAACCCGCTTCGGGCTCAGCGAGACGCTCAGTTCTCTTTTCTCATGCCACTGGAATTGCAGCCCTTTCGTACACCCACATTTTCAATGCGTGGGCAGAGGAGCTACAGGTCAACGTCTTTGCATATGACGTTGCCGGCCATGGCGAATGCCCGCAATGTGCGGTCGAACCGTCAGCGGGCCGCCTCAATCAGTTGCCTGCCGCGCTGTGTGATCAACTGAAGTCGTTGTTCGAGAACCTGAGCATGCGTTATCCAAGCGAATGGACACTCGCTGGACACAGCCTAGGTGCTTGGCTCTCGCTGTATACAGCCAGGGATCTGGATGTGAGGCACCTAATACTTCTCGATATTCCGCTTTTACCTGTGACGAGCGCTCTCATTTGGGCAGGAGCATGTCTCTTTAACAAACGCAAAATTCACCCATTGGCTCGCGCTGCTCGACGGAGAAAAAAGACATTTACTAATTTCGAACAGGCTCTCAAAGCGTTTAAGCGCAATCATTTTTTCAGAGGCTGGAAACCGGAACACATTGAGAACTACATTGAGGCAAATTTCACAACACAACCCGATGGAAAACTCACACTCAAACATGACCCAAACTGGGAGGCCGACCTCTTTGAGAGTCAGCCCCAGCTGCACACCCCTCTATTTCTTCAAATGGGACTACGACAACGCAACGAATTGAAAATCGATCTTATTGCAGGCGAACAAAGTCAAGTTTGTCATTCAAGCTCAAT
>JBEAPS010000435.1:0-2807 GCA_041164285.1 Pseudomonadota bacterium | reverse complement strand
GGTTTCATTTCTTACTGGATATATTTTTGAACACTATCATTCATATCATTTTCATGAAACCCAGATCTCTTCCGGCCAACAGCACGCTCTTTTTTTTGGGTTAATCACTTTTGTTGTTATCTGCATCGGCTCTTTAGCAAAAATCCACAAAATAAAAAGCCAAGGAATGATTCAACTTCTTACACTGGCTGGGGCAGAGGAAGTTGATGCATCTACTGGCAGTTCTGAAGTCAAAACGTACCTTAACATCATCGACGAAATGGCGATCGCAAGTGGGCTTCCTATTCCTGTGGCTTTTATTATCCCGAATGATTACTCAATTAATGCATTCACGGCCGGACTCACTCCGAGCACAGCATGTATTTGTGTGACTGAAGGTGCACTCAATTATTTGTCTCGCTCTGAACTTCAGGGTGTCATTGCGCATGAGTATAGTCACATACTTCATGGCGACGTTCTCTTTAATACAAAAATGCTCGGCATCCTGAATGGCTATGTTATGTTTGCAAATGTCGGCTCCAAGTTAATGGAGATTGTCAATGAGGTGTCAGACAGAGGAAGAGTAAAAACAAAGCTTATAAAGGCAGTGTATGTTTTTGGATTCATTTTATATTTAATGGGTTATCTTGGAGTGTTTTTCGCTTCAATTTTGCGTGCTGCATTTAATAGGCAGCGTGAGTGGCTTGCGGACGCCTCAGCTGTTCAGTTCACGCGCAGTCAGGAAGGAATTCGCGGCGCGCTCATTAAAATTGATAAAAACATTTACAAAACAATGAAAAAAAAGTCTCTCGGTGAGAGCTATTCGCACATGTGCTTCGTTCGAGCGGTGAGAGGATTTTGGGCGCTTGTTTTTGCATCACATCCTCCCCTTGTAAAAAGAATACGAGTGCTCGGTCTATCGGATTACGAGAGTCCTGAAATAAGGGAACCATTTGATGTTGCTTCTCCGCAATCAGGCCCCGAGAGCGGTGAATCCTTCAATGAGTTGAATGACATGCCGATGAGTGGGCTGATTGCTACTCGCATGTCTTTTGACGTCTCGAAGTCGGGTTCGGTGTCGCCTGAGGCTCTTGTAAAAGCGAGGCGAAGTGTGTGTCAGATCCCCAAGGCACTTCTAAATTTTTTACAATCACGTGAACAAGCTTTTGCAACTCTTGTTGGAATTATTATATTCAGGTCAACGAACGAGCCGCTCCAACTTCTGACGAAGTTCAAAGAACGCAGGATAGAAAGTCTCACGTTCTTCGATTTTATCCGCGATCTTGTGTTTCCTCACTTAAAAACGCTTTCTGACAGTGATCTGCACACATTCGTTCAGCTCATTTGCAAAACACTTCGTGATCAATCTCAAGAGGAACTAGAACGTCAGCTTAAATTTCTATCAGTCATCACTGAGTCCGATGGACTGATTACGGTCAGCGAACTGAGCTCAGTGATCACCTTTGCTCACGCGGTTTCAAATAAACTTGATATCCAGACTTTCATGCAGCATGGCAAAGGCGACAGGCTGCGTGACATCAGTGCACTCATTGCTTACGTTGCTCGTTTGGCATCGGAGTCGGATCAAGCAAAAGCTGAGAAGGGTTACCATGCAGCAACATCTGATCTGAAAATGCACGTTTCTTTTCCATCAATGCAGGACGCACAACAAATGCATTATTTGATCCGTGGGCTAGGCCATGTGAAAGCGCTGACACTCACCAATCGAATGCGATTTGTGCAAGCGCTTTTGAAGTGCGTTCAATCCGATGAACTCATCAACGAACGTGAATCGGCAGCGCTCCGTTCTCTTTGTACGAGTCTCGACTGTCCTTTCCCGCTGAGCTGAAGTTTATTCAGCCTTCAGAATGTTAATCCAAAGCCGACCACTGGGCTCAATGTGTATTTTGTAAGTAGCACATCGTTGATTCGGACTTGTTTGTCGTTTTGTAGATGACGGTTGATGAAAGACACGCCAGCTGAATAGAATGTTCCTGTGCCACTGATGAGTCTGAGACCTGTTTGTACTCTGAAGACGAGGTGCTTGGCCTCTTGAGCGTCACTTGTTTCCAAGTCGAGTCCATCGATACCAAGGGTGAGTTCACTGAACGCCGAGAGAGCGTCATACGATGTTTTGCCAATAAAACTGATTCCTCCTCCCGCAAAAAGGGTGTCAGCAGACTGCAGCGTTCCCTCGCGTGTTACTTGGTTGTTTTCGGTTACGCCGCCGGTGAGGTGAGTGCCCCATTGAAAAACTGTCGACTCACTTTTTGGGAAGAGCCAACGAAGTGTACCTGAAAGTTGTGTGCCTTTGTCCTGCAGGACTTGTGCTTCGGCTTCAATTTTTTGCTCTGCGAATGCCGATGTGCTGACCAAAAATGCGAGTAAAATTGGGTTGATTTTCATAATTGAAGTTCCTTTTTTTGCATTAAAGATTTTTTGTGCAGGCTTTGCCAACTTCATATATTTGTTCAATCGAGACACCGCAGACCGCCGCAGCAATCCCTATGTTTGCGGCGCAAGCCGTACCAGCGGTCATGAGCGAACCGGCAGTACATGTGGCTGGCAGGCTTCCAACAGCCAGTTGGCAGGCTGAGTATGAAATGAGAGGTACAGTCAGATTACGGCCGCACACGGTAATCAAACCATTGCTGCAATTGAGTTCCTTCCAAATGTAACAGTCTGGTTGGTACCAACTGCACTGTGAGTTGCATTTCCATTCGAAGTCCAATTGAAGATCAAAGTTTGAGTGAGATGTGGGACCTTCGATTGTTCGTGTTGCATAGTTTAATTCTTGACCGTTGACAGCCCCTTCATGCACTCCAACG
>JBEAPS010000434.1:0-3226 GCA_041164285.1 Pseudomonadota bacterium | reverse complement strand
TCTTGCGCGCTACACACGTCTACCCATGCGCACATCTCGGCAACAACGTCACCGTCGGTTCGGTCATTCGAAGCTCCTGCATCATTTGCACCACAAAAACTTCTCAGTGCGGGCTGAATGTTGGAAATTCCACCAATGAGATCACTTCTCGAATCAAATGGAACCATCATTCCCCAAGGAATATCCCTCTCTTCATCGAATCGTCCCGCAAGACTCGCAGTCGGGATAACTGTTTCACCAAACGAGAGGGTGCTCAAAGACATCCGGATGTCTGCACCCAAAGTCTCGAGTTCCCGGCCAGCGGAAGTTCGATTCCCAGCGTAGGCGAAATAGCTAGCGCCATCGCAAAAAGGCGCTACTTGAGTGGTCCACTGCAACAACTTGGAAAAATAGAGCTTCAGCCGAGACGTAGCGAACGATTCGAAGTACAGGTGGGGCCCCGAAGAGCTCTGCGGGCTTGTACTGTCGCGTGCCTTTTTGAGAACCAGGAATGATCCACTGAATATGGCTATCAAAATCATGGACACAACCATGAGTTCGACCAGTGAAAAACCCGATTCTCCGCCTCCACCTGACATTTCTTTCTCCAAACCAAACGTAAAGTTACGCCAATGCGTTATTCGCGATATCGGCTGAATGTGAAAATGATTTACCAAAGTCTTTAAGTGTTCAATTATATTATAGTAATTTAATATTAGTTCGATATGCCTTTTGGAACTAACCGCCTTTGGACTTTTGGGACTGCGCATGGGAATGCGGTTGTTCTGAACAAGCGAATTCTACTCAAGAAAAGCATCTAAGTCTGACGATTCCAGAGTGTCTCCGTGCCCCACGTAGAAACGGATGCATCCAAGACTCCTCAGAAAAGAAACCTGACTTCTGCACTGCGATGGGTGTTCGGACCAAGGGTGCTGAGCTGGCTTCCATGCCGGAGGCAGGCCAAAAAATCCACCCATGAGAAGATCGCCCACACACGCAGAACCGTCGGCAAGTATCACAGATAATGAGTTCTCTGTGTGCCCCGGTGTGAGAAGAACGCGACCATCGATGCCGAACTCCTCCAGTGAGCACTCATTACTCAAGGAATAATCCACTTGAATGGGAGGGAAGCCAGGCTGAAGTTTACGGTCTAAATCCAACGAAGGTAAAAGGCGACGAGCATATTTTGTTAGACGCCCACCTTCTGCAATTCCTCTCGCCAGACTCGTAACGCTCGACTGAGCAGCAACGATGGGCACACCAAGACTCTGAAGTGCGGCGGCACAGCCACAATGGTCAAAATGCACATGTGTCAAAATAACCGCAGCGAGCTGCTGGGCGGAAACTCCATAACTCTCGATTTGTTCCATGAGACTTGACCGATCGCCCTGACAGCCTGCATCCACCAGAATGTGCTTTCTGTCCGATACGAGAAATGCATTGGAAAGAGGAAGTGAAATTCTACAGATTCTCATCAATATCCCTGCCGCAATTTGTCGATCAGTGTTTGATCGAAATTCATTGGGAGTGCATTCAATATTTGAGCGATCACCCGCCGACCTTCGCCATTCAAATATGAACTATTGTGTTCAAAGAGATACGCCTGCTTCTCATTAGATATAATAAAACCATCTGGTGTCTTGTAGAGTAAATCTATAAACTGTGACAATTTCTCCAAGCGAATATTTCGATTTTCGAGAACACTGCGCGCTGCACCTCTAAATTCCTCACTTGAAAAATAAAGTGCATGCAAAAACTCATGTGAAGGAATCCCAGTAAAAACAGAGTACATATTGAATGCAAGAAAGACTTGCCAAGACTTTGTTTCAAGCCATGACCAAAGCCGATCTTCTTCAGGCGCGAGTGCTCCAAGTTGCCTGAGTACTTTAACTGCAGAGTTGAAATCCTCCCTCTGCAAATCCACACCTTGCCAGAAGCGGTTTATGGGGTTTTTTGCGTGATTCTGGTAAGAATCAAGCCGGCGGTTTTGCTCTATGTACGCAACCACTCGGCCAATAAAGAGATTGAGTTTTATCTGGTTTGAGGAAGTGCAGACGAGCGTTTCGTTTATTTCAGTAAGATTTCCGCAAAACAAATCGACTCTGGTTTGACTTCCAGCTATAGCGCCCTGCAGCGCGTTGTAAAGCCATTCTGAGCTTGACAGTGGCACTTCCGAGCTTTTGATGTGAGGCCAGATATTTATTGGCGCGTCTGCTTCCGTAGCCGAGAGCCAGGGCGAAGTGTTCTCCTGCCTTGCAGATGCAATTTTTTGTAGCCGCTGGCACTCGACCCACCCTCCCTGTTGGCAAGCAGGAGTCAGCCACCTCTCCAGTTCAGCGAATTGAGATGAGTCGTATATGGGAGCATGGACTGCCCAGTGAGCGCAATCAAGCACTTTCAAACCTTCACTGGTGCGGCATTGCTGCTCAGCCTTCTCGAAACTCAGCGACCAATTTTCTACGAACGTGGCAATCGACCCTTCGTCCCGAAAAAACCACAACCCGGCAACTGCAACACAAAACGTAATTGCAATAGAAATGTAACGTGTGCGATTCCGGATCATACAGGCAACTCCCTTACGAAACTGTAAACCTCAACGCTGTAGATAAGCAACAGAGCGAGGTAGTTTGTCGTCCGTGAGAGTTATTGACATGACGACAAATGGAACAAAATTGCATTACCTTTGGACATTCCCGGCAGCATTTGTGCTGTCTTGTTTGCCTCTTTCACTTTTTCTTTTTAATTCTGAACCGTCTGTCTCAGAGTCAGCGAATTTAGCACACATTACCGCGAATCTTCTTGTCGCGCCTCCTCTATTACTTTTGAGTCTCCTGAGATATCAAAAAAAATCTTTAAATAAACTCACCGAATGCCTTGCATCCGCCAGATGCCTTGCAATTTTGACCCTCATTAACCAAGTTTTGCTCGTGTCTTTTCTTTTTACAAAAACGACTCCGTCGGGATTCTATGAATTCACAAGCCCGATTCTCTTTTCCACCTATGTTAGCCTCATGGGCAGTCTCCGGGAAAATGTCTCCATACAGCAGAGCCCTAAAAGAATAGCAATTTTTGCTGCAATTGTGTCGCTCTTTGTTCTTTTCTACTCTTGGAAACTTATTGATCCTCATGTGAGTTCACTCATTAGTGCCAGTGTCTCACTCATAGTCTCCTTGGCGCTGATAGTGAAGTCCATTTGGCTCCGAACCTACAGGGAAAATGCTTTCATACTCATTGCTCATTATTGGAT
>JBEAPS010000433.1:0-3600 GCA_041164285.1 Pseudomonadota bacterium | reverse complement strand
GACCGCATCCGCTCCCAAAACTTCTTCCCTAAATAATTTCTCTTTTCTGAACTCGAAGCTTTCATCGAGAGTCAGTGGTTCCACTTGTGCGGAGTGCAGTCGAACAAGGTTTGCATAAAGGGAAAAGCTTGGTTGAGTGACAGCAACCCTGCGGCCAGCTCCAAAAAACGCTTCTGAAATTAACGTCAGCGCTTGACTGCTTCCTGCAGTGACTTCGATATTGTTGGTCGGAACCCCAAGGTTTTGCGCATAGGCTATGATCAATCGCTCGGACACAAGTGAGGGATAATGACTGATTGTTCCTGAAGTGTTCAACGCATCCGCAAAGAGATCTGCCATTTCTTTGCGATCAGACTCCGTAAGAGCATGTGATTCGTTTTGATGAAGTCGAACTGCTCCGCTCAATTCTGAAAGCGAATACGCTGGAAAATCCAATGCTTCTTTGCGAAATAAACTTTGAATAGACGGTAGAAGTGAGTCATTCATAAATTTGCTCGACCTCGTACACGAGCAGCAGCGGCATGAGCCCAGAGATTTTCAGCCTCCGCAAAGCTCACTGTATCCGGAGAAAGCAAAGCTGAATCGTCTCGACTCAAGGCAATCACTGAGGTGCGCCTGATAAAATCATACACTCCTAGCGGAGAGGCAAAGCGTGCGGTACCCGCGGTGGGGAGAACATGGCTCGGACCAGCGAGGTAATCTCCAAAGCTCTCAGCACTCCATTGCCCCATGAATATAGCTCCTGCACCTTCAATTTCTTCGAGCCACCGCGCTTCACCATCGGGACTCAAAGCACAGCGCGTCTGGATATGCAGATGCTCAGCATTAAGCGAGTTTGCAATTCTCACCTGCTCCTGCCGGTCTTGCACAATGCAAATTGCACCCCAATTTCGCAGACTCGTCTCAGCTATTTCAGATCGATCCCGACAAACAACTGTGCACAGTCGATCGAGCTCTTCAGCAACCCTATGCGCGTGAGACTCATCAGTAGTAACAAGAACTGCGCTTGCCTCTTCATCGTGTTCGGCTTGAGCAAGGAGATCAAGTGCTATCCATTCTGGAGAGCTGCTGCCATCAGAAAGAATTAGAATTTCCGAGGGTCCAGCGAATCCATCAATCCCAATTCGACCAGCTAGAATTTGCTTGGCAGTCGCGACATAAATGTTTCCCGGACCGACAATCTTATCAAACCGTTCAACACCATCGACGCCAAACGCAGCCATCGCGACAGCCTGTGCACCTCCAACCGCATGCACCTCGTGAATTCCGAGGGCTTGTATTGTGGCTGCAAAAACCGGATCAGCCACAGAACGAGCAGGGGTAAACACCGCAATTCGCTTCACTCCTGCCACAAGGGCTGGAACCGCAGACATAACAACACTGCTGGGATAAAAAGCTTTGCCACCCGGCACATAAAGAGCGACTGAACTCAGCGGCTGAATTCGAGAGGCAAAACGGCTGCTGCCTTGCGTCATCCAACGCGTCTCGTCTGCTTGAATATGGTGGTACGCACGTACACGCTCAATGCTGCTGTGAATAACTTGACGAAGAGCCTCAGGACATCGCGACGCAGTTTCATTGAAATCGCTGCTCGAATAGGTCAGTGCTTCACCTGACGCGACTCCCTCAAACTGCTGCCGCAATTCGAGTACACCTCTCAAACCATCAGTTCTAACCCGTTCGATAATGTTTCGAACCGTAGCAACAACAGATGAATCCTCGGAGGGTGCACGCCGTTCGAGGTTTTTTATGAAAGTAGAAATCTCATCGGAGCTTTTCAAAATGGGGATTATGGACATCGGGCTCACTCGCTTTAAGTTCAAAATGTTGTTTCGCTATGCTTGAATCGCTTTGCCAACACTTGAGCCAATGTCGAAATTGATGGCCCGATTCAACGAAATACGCTCGGGACATGATGAGTTGAACTCGAGTTTGAGTCAGCTCATCATAGATGACTAAGTTGTTTTCCATCAGCGTTTTGCCTGTTTCAACCAAGTCGACGATCGCGTCGCAAAATGAGATCACACTTGCCAGTTCGACACTCCCTTGCAGCGGGATGATCTCGGCATGGATGCCCTTATCTCGCAAAAGCCTCAGGGCTTGGTTAGGATATTTCGTGGCAATCCGGGGACGTGTCGTTTGCGCTGCTTTGAAGGCGTCTTCAGGTTGCCCAGCAAGACAAATGCGGCACCTGCCAAACTCAAATGTGACGGGGCGGAGCAATGTGTTGGGCTCTTCGTCGATCACATCAGAACCAGCGAGAGCCATATCTGCAATGCCACGCTCAACGTACGAGACGACGTCCGCATTTTTTACAAACAAAAACTCATAGGCACCGCACGTGCTACTAATTGCGAGTTTTCTTGTTGAATCTGGATTTTCAATTGGTTCAATACCTACGAGTTTAAAGACGTCCATGCCCCACTTTTGCAAGCGCCCCTTTGGGAGTGCAATACGCACTGGCGCACGCTTGACCGATAAAGCCGACGCCATCCTTGTTTCAGATATACCCCGCGGAGCACCAGCAACTCCCGCCGTATTTGGATCGCGAATCATGAAGCCAGCCGCAGGCAACGGCTGGGAGAAGTGTTCAAACAGCTGGTCATATCGACCACCGCCTCCCACAGAGTGCAGCCTTCCTGATGCGTCTTCCGCCCAAAAATCGAAAATAAGTCCCGAATAGAAGTTTTTTTTGCGTGTCATCAGGGGATCGATTTGAATCTCAACGTCGGGAAATAAATTTTTTAACTGGTTCGCCATGGAATGCAGCTGATCAAACGGCTTAGAGCCTTTCAAAGTTTCGAGCGCAGCACTGCAGTGCTCTCCCAAGGCGTCGTTTAGCTTCGCAAAGTCTTTACTGAGAAGAGTTTGCCTCAACAGAATGCGAGAACTCACCGCCGATTCACCGCTGGAAAGGATGTTTTCTAGCAATTGAACCAAACGAATGTCGCCCAACACCAGTCGGAGTTTCTGGTAGCCAAAAGACTTCAGGGCTGAGACAGCAAGTTCGAGAATATTGAACTCCGCATCAGGACCTGGCTGGCCTACAACCTCTGCACCAAATTCAAAAGACTCAAAATCAGAGGCGTGACCGAGCTTGAAGCCCTCTGCTCCGAGCAGGCCTTGAGGCGAAAAGACCTTGCCCGCATAAAAAAGGCTAAATGGTAACGATATGTTACGAAGATTCTGGCTCACAAATTGAGCAGCAAACAGAGTCAGGTCGCTCCTCAGTGCCCATTCTGTCGCGTTGCTGTCGACAAAGCGAGGAGCATCAGCAAGCACTGACACACCGGTTGTTCGGCTGACAAAATCAGTTGCCGGCAAACAGAGCGGAAGATTGAGCTCGGTATATCCGCGATCGGATGCCAACTTCCGAAAATCATTTTCCCAAGTGCGAAAAACAGCTAGCCCTTCCCCCAGTCTGGGCAGAGTTCTTGAGGTCAAAGGCCGGTTTGTATCTTGCATGACGTGCGTCCCTATTCTAGGAACAAGTTTGCGTTTTGCCACCAATGAGTGTGGGTTACACCAATTGCGAGGGTTGGCAAGCTAAAGCTGCCTTTGGCGCATACTTTGGTTCGAGGCAGCGTGAGTATTTTGTAC
>JBEAPS010000432.1:0-6700 GCA_041164285.1 Pseudomonadota bacterium | reverse complement strand
TCGGTCGGCAAACGAGTTCAAAACGAAGCCACCGCCTTCTCTGAAAAGTCCTCTCTCCTCGCCAATTGAATGTGTGAGGCCTCGACCAAAAGTGAATGAAAAAGCACGACCGTTTCCATCTCCTTTTGCCATTTCTCCAGTACCCCAGCTTTGTCTTGGCAAGGACCTACCATTAACTTTGACCTCAAATTTATCGATCTTTGCAAAAGCCCAGCAGCCGAGTTTCTCTTGTCCTCCAAGAACTTGCTGAAGCTCATTGTTACGTGACGACTCACGATTCAAGTCGTCGGCGAGAGTAGCCTCCTGACTCGCTGAAATCTCTGGTGCTGGCGGCGTGTTTCGCTCTGTCTCAGTAATGAGCGCCTCAATTTCAGTCATTGGAACAATGCATTTGCTGCGCTTATCTGGATCAAAAAGATAACTATCCAATGGTGAAAGGTTTAAATAGTGTCCTCCGTTTTTGAAGGATAGGTCGCTTTTTTGAAAGAGCAATTTGCCGTTGAGGCTTATTTCAAATGTTCCAAACTCTCGAACTTTGTTTTGGTTGCTTGAACAGTTGCTTTTATCACTAGGAACAATAATTACTTCAAGATCCTTTAATTCAAGCAGTTTTGGCGACCGAAGTTGCGCTTGCGCGGGCAGAGGGGGGAGAGTACTTCGGCATCCGTCTGCCTGCATAGGTCCCCATGTGAGTTTCTGTTCAGTTCCAGCTCCCACCTCATTGGTTCGCCACAGTCCTCCACTTGTCCGGAGATAAATTTTTGTATCTTGTGGTGGCTGCACCGAGATCCTGTAGTCCACACCAACTACGGTGTTTGGATCAACGCCCGAGACACATCCCAAAACTTTGCTGTTGTCATCAGCCTGCAATGGGCTTGCAAGTGGGCATTCAATAAACTGCCTTTGCGCCCTTAAGCACAATGCATTGTTGACCTCTTTTAGTTTGATATAATTTTCCCATTTTTCTTGAGTGGAAGTTGTTGCGCTGAGTGTTTGAACATCAGCAGATTGAAAGCTTCTTCGTTTTGATGGATACAGGTCGTCAGCGCACGAAGTCGTCGCAAACGCAGCTGTTAATACCAGCAACAAACGCATCAATTTTTTTCCCCGAATAAAAACCCCCGGCATTATCGGAAAATGTGAATCAAAAGTTTAAATATTGAAAATTTACTAGTGTCTATCAGGCCTAAATGACCAAATAAAAGGATGTTTTAATTTCAGGCGATTCCCAGGTAATCAATGTGAGAAGTGCATTTTTGTTCAATCGCGGTGCCGAATTATATTCGATTCAGTACCCGACAGTCCAGTGAACGAGAGTATAATTATTCGCTCCTAGAGCGGCGTCAATGGCTTGTTGGCTTTTGGGTGATGGGTTTACGACAATTCTCTTCTTGCACGCGAGGAACAATGGAATATCTGCGCGGTGATCAGAGTAGGCAACTTCCCACAATGCCTCGCTGGGAAGCAAAGCATTCAGTCGCTTTATTTTTTCAGGCCCAATGCAATTAGCGCCTTTCAGTGTTAATCCACCCATGAAAAACATAAGTTTGCTACCCACTATGAGTTTGCTTTCTGGGTCCATCTTGTTGATAAGTGCACGTAACCAGAACTCTCCTGATGCGCTGACGTAGCATACTTTAAAACCCTCACTCCGGAGTGTCTCTAGTACTCCTCTCATTTCACAGAACCACAGAGGTTGCAGTTGGACTTGAACGATCTTTCGAATCATTTCTAACGATTTTTTTCTTCCACGACCGACAGTTCCTGCCCAAAGAAGAGCGCTTTTAAATTGAGTTTTACCAGCAAATCTAAGAATCCAGAAAACGCATAGAAGAGAAAATAGGAGAGCCGCAAGAATTGTGCGAGGTATAGACTGTTTAAAAATAAGCTCTCGAATTATGATACGGAAAGAGTCTTTTTGAATGACCGTTCCATCCACATCGAAAAAAGCATAGCGCGGTGGGCTACATTCCTGAATCAAAGTAGACTCCCGAGTGAGGGTGAAATTCATCTTTAAGACTCTTGTCCCAATCCGTATAGCTTTGCTAGCCTGACAGCCAGTCTGTCTACGGTAGAGGCAGACGGATAGAGGTCCCCATGGATAACACACACGCTCAATATGGACTGTTTGCTGTTGCAAATGCAACATCCCATGAGCTGACATACCTATTACCGAAGCATATCAGCGAAAGGGTCGTAATTGGGAGTCTCTGTGAGGTGCCACTGCAGGGTCGCACTGCAGTTGGGGTCTTTTTAGGAATGACTGAAGAGCCTTCATTCAGTTGCAGACCAGTGACAGAAGTGATTCCCGAGTGTCCTGAAATTAGACCCAATATTATTACTTTGCTGAAATGGGTAGCGAACTACTATCTTGCTCCGCTTGGTCGAACAATTCACCTCGCTGGTCCCGGATTTCTGTGGAAGGCAGGTAGTCATGAAAAGCGCTTAAAGCGTAAGCCAAAGCGACTGAAATCATCTGCGTCTCAGGTCGAAGCGACCCCTGTCAAAACCTTGAGTCAAGAGCAGAGCACAGCATTGGCCGAAATTGTTTCAGTACAGTCAGGTAAGACAGTATTGCTCCATGGTGTCACTGGAAGCGGAAAGACGGAAATTTATCTTCATCTCGTTCAAAAAACTCTCAATGAGGGTGGTGCCGCTCTCGTATTGCTGCCTGAAATTGCTTTAACTCCACAAATGTGTGAGCGGTTTCGAGTTCATTTTCCACATCAACTTGCGGTTCTTCATTCGGGATTGAGCCCTTTAGAATATGAAAAAGAGTGGTTTAGGGTGGCTAGAGGCGAAGCTCGTCTCGTTCTCGGGGTGCGGTCGGCAGTGTTTGCGCCACTCAGTCAGCTAAAGCTCATCATCGTTGATGAAGAACATGAGGGTAGTTATAAGTGTGATGAATTTCCTTGCTATCAAGCGCGTGACTGTGCAGTCAAAAGAGCTCAGCTGGAGCAGGCGCTTTGTATTCTTGGGAGTGCAACACCCTCACTTGAGTCCTACCTGAATGCAGAGCAAGACAAATATAAGAAGATCATGTTGAGTGTAAAGCATTCACGACAGCAAAATAGGATTGAGTTGTTTCAATATCGTCCAAATATTCACTCTACGGGCGGTGCTCGTGGGGTTGTGAGATCATCGCAGTTTTCTTTTTCTGGACACGTCATTGCTCCTGGTGTCATTGATCTTATTTCAGCCGCACGCGACCGTGGTGAGCAGAGTATGGTGATCCTGAATCGACGGGGT
The DNA here is from genome assembly GCA_041164285.1 of Pseudomonadota bacterium. Lineage (GTDB taxonomy): Bacteria > Bdellovibrionota_B > Oligoflexia > Silvanigrellales > Silvanigrellaceae > RFOM01. The sequence goes on along the minus strand of JBEAPS010000432.1, from coordinate 3,451 downwards.
TTCGCGCAGTTTGCGATTTGTGCGGATTGCGGTACCGCCTTGCAATGTCCACATTGCAGCGTCAGTACGACTCTCCATGAGCGCGGACACAAAGAACTTTGTCACTACTGTGGTTTCTCTCGGCCAATCCTGAAGAATTGTGCTGCTTGTGGCTCTGAAAAACTCATCTCAATGGGGCTTGGTACTCAAAACACAGAGCAGGAAATTGCCGATCGAATTCCGGGTATTCGTGTCGACCGTCTTGACCGTGATGTGCTTACAAGTCAGACGCGCCTCAAACAAATAATCGAAAAATTTAAAAACGGTGATACCGACTGTCTGGTAGGTACACAGATGCTTTCCAAGGGGCACGACTTTTCCAAAGTTACGTTGGTCGTTGTTTTAAATATTGAAGACGGACTATTTATTCCCGACTTTCGTGCTGCTGAACGAACTTTTCAGCTTCTTTGTCAAGCGTCAGGGCGCTCGGGCCGAGGTGATCTCGCAGGTGTCACAGCAGTGCAATCGCTTGGAGCAAATCACGCACTCGTTTCCCAAGCATTGAATGCCGAGGTTAACCACTTTTTGTCTGATGAAATAAATATGCGCAGGCTGGGTTGGCATCCCCCCATTTGTCGGCAAATTCTCATTGAACTTCATCATGGCAATGAGGCGCGGCTCATGTATGTTGGCCACCGAATTCAATCAGAATTAACAAAAGCCTGGGAAGCTCAAGGGTTCACCCCAAAACACGTTCGGCTCACGGGCCCCATGCCTGCAGTGCTTTCAAAGTTGAAGGGGCAACATCGGGTTCATTTAGTCATCTCCGCTCAGCGAGACATTCATCCCTCACGACTCGTTTCCCAGGAAGTCCTTCAAATGAGAGAGTTTCAAGGAATAATTAAGGTAGATGTCGATCCTTTTTCGTTTCTATGAATGAATTTTTCCTGAGTCCAACCGAAAACACTCTATGAACGGGACAAAAAGCGTAAGTTCTTTGCTGGAGTGATGGGATGGGATTGAGTCAAAGGGAAATGGCAGCACTTGTGCTTGAAGCAGTTGGCTCCGAATTTGCTGCTCGGCTGTTTCTCGAGCTTGGAAAAAAAGACCAACTTGTATTGCTCAAGACTCTGAGCGCAGAACGCAAGAAGTTGAGCGATGATGAAATAGAAGATGTTTATTCAGATTTTATATCTTTGGTGCGCTCAAGACTATCAACAGTCGGCACAAAGCAGGCTCCTCATACCTCATTTGCTGGAATCGATCTTCCGAGAGCATCTCGCGTGAATGAAATCTGCCAAAACATTCCTGAGTGGATTCTGGCGGACTATTTGAAGGGTCAGCTCGACTCCGTTATCTCTGCCGTTTTAGGCTTAGTCGAGCCCAGCCGTGCAGGGATGCTGCTGAAATCACTGCCCGAACAGCGTCAGGCAAAAGTTGTCTTAAGTTTATCAGCCGAACGTGTGCTTGAGGCCGTTGTTCTTGATGAACTTGAGGCTGATCTTGAGGAACTAGCCCTGAGGTCGGCACACGGTTCGTATGGTCATCGGATTGGAGGTGGTCAGCGGATAATGGCGCTTGTTCAGGCTCTCGAGCCTCAAATGCGTGAAAAGCTCATTTCAGAACTTGAAGAACACGATCCGAGGCTTGCGCATCACATTGAAAAAACAATGCTCTCCGTAGAGAGACTTGCTGGCCTGCTGCCTCAACATTTGGCCCAGGTGCTCGCACACATGAAGGATGGAGACATTGGCCTATTTTTGAGGGGAGAGACAAAACAGGTACAAAACCTCTATTTGGCTTGCCTTTCGTCTCGTAGGAGGGGCGATATAGAGTGTCTTTTGGATTCAGGGGGGGCGGTGACTCAGAAGCAGAAAAGTGAAGCGAGCGATAAATTGAGAGCATGTGCACAGCACCTGCGGGAGGAAGGCAAAGTTCTCTTTCCTTGGGAGGAGAGTTTGGTCAGTTAAAATAAGAACATGGCGCACGAAAAACTTCCCACGCCATGAAATGCGATGCTTCCAAACATGCTCAGTTGCCGGGGTCACGCTCGATTTTTCGAGCCTCTGCGCGAGACTCTTCTACCGATCGGGTCGCTGGAGTGCTGGAGCAAGTCACCGATGCCTCTCCCTGACGAACTGTGTTCTGCTCCAAACCGGAGCCAACTGTCACAACCTTCTGTGAATTACGAACACAAAACTGCTGTGTTGCGGCAGCTTCAGGAGGTTGCTCCTGGTACTTGCTATTTCCTAGGCCGACGCGCTCCTTGTTACTGGCGGCAAAAGCCGACCCCATGGGCGCGGCGCAGCAAACTGCAAAAATGCTCACGATCAACGAGTTTTTCATCTGACCCTCCCTGTCTAGGTCTCACTCATCCCTACAACGTGCTTCGGCTCCTTTGTTGCAATCTTTAGCAATCAGAGGTTGTCAGTCACGCAACACTCGGATAAGTGGCAGGAAGGTTTTGGATCGGAGGAGTCATGTTTTTAACACAACACGTCGCAATGGCCGCTGAATCTTCTCAGCAGAGCAAAGAAATACCAGTCACGATCGTCACGGGATTTCTGGGTTCCGGCAAGACGACCCTTCTCAATCGTATGTTGACTGAGAGTCATGGCAAAAAAATTGCAGTGGTCCTCAACGAAATCGGGGATGTGAATCTTGACTCTGAGCTTGTAGTTCAAAGCTTGGGCGAGGAGCTCAAGGTTATGAACAACGGGTGCTTGTGTTGCACCGTTCGAGGAGATCTCACACGTGCTGCCAAGGATCTCTTGAAAAGTGCGGTCCAATTTGATCATCTTGTGATTGAAACCACTGGTATGGCTGACCCAAGTCCTGTGGCTCAAACATTTTTTATGGATGAACAGCTCCAGCAAAGTTATTTTCTTGATGCCATAGTGACCGTTGTCGACTCCTATCACATAGAGAAAAACCTAAAAACTGTGAAGGAAACACAGGATCAGGTAGGTTTTGCAGATGTGATCATTTTAAATAAAACGGATTTGGTCGACCCTGAAAGAATGAAATCCGTTGAAAAAATGATCCGAAGCATCAACGCGGTATCGAAGGTCTTTAAGACGGAAAAATGCGGTTTGCCGATCAGTGAAGTCTTGGGAATTGGAGCGTTTGATCTTCAGGATCGTGTAAAAATCGATCCATCGATTCTCGAAGAGTTTCATGATCACTCGCACGATGATGAAATTCAGAGTATTTACATTGAAGAGAAACGGCCACTGGATCTCAACAAATTGAACTCTTTCATGGCGTTGCTCGTGAATGAGTTGGGCGAACAGGTGTTACGCAGCAAAGGTGTTATTAATATTAAAGACAACCCCCTGCGTGTGGTGTTTCAGGGTGTGCACATGACCATCGGAAGTTCACCTGACCGAGAGTGGGGGCCCGAGGAGGAGCGCAAAACTCAGATGGTCTTCATCGGCAGGCACTTGCCGAAAGACGTGCTCGCTGAAGGGCT
>JBEAPS010000431.1:0-11688 GCA_041164285.1 Pseudomonadota bacterium | reverse complement strand
AAAACATGCTGCCTCACTTCGTGTTCTGGCCACCGAGGCGCTCGTCGACGGCCAGCCTCAAATGGCACTTGGTTATCTAAAGATTTCATCGGCCCGCTCAGAGGACTCGTACCTACGGAGTGAGAATCTGTTGCTGAGTGGCATTGCACATGGTCTGTTGGGCGAAGTTCAAATGTCGAGAAAGTTTCTAACAGAAGCTGCACAGCTGAGCTCTACAAGTGGGGCGGCTTACGCAAACCTTGGACTTCTTTCTTTTCGGCACGGTAATAATCTTGAGGCGTATGAGTTTTTTAAGCGAGCTATGAGTACTGAGCCCAAGTCTGTTGCGTTTCAACACATGGCGGCTGAGGTAGCCTATGCATCAGGAAAATATGCCCTTGCAGTGAGCCACTATGAAACAATCATTTCTCGTCGGAATGTTGACCTGCTCGCTCATTATAATGTGGGTGTCGTTTATTTATACGGCTTGAAGGCATATTCAAAAGCGCGCAACCGATTTAGGTTTGTTATCGAACATCCCAAAGCGGGTGATGAGCTGCGAGCTAAAGCAGATGGTGCTTTTGCTAGCGTTCGTAGGGAAGAAGAGAGTGACTACGGTTTGGCAGCTGCTGATCCAAGATAAGGTGAGTCGCCGGCAAAAAAAGCGGTGGGCTATGTGCTGGGAATCACTTTGAGTCGAGTGATTCCCAATTCAGGTATTTGCTGCCGGCTTTAGGGGGCTGTGACATGGGTTCCTGTGCACCATAGAAAAGACATTCAAATCCAGAAAATTCGCTTCTCCAGTATGAATTTTTAGGGAAGAGCTTGCTCCCAAATTCTTTGCAGAATCTGATTTGTGCATTGAGTGAGAGCTCTTGACTGATGCGAAACTTAAGACCCACCGTCAGTGTGGCATTTCTGAAAATAGGCTCAAGAGCCTCCAGTTTAAATGCATCTTCTTTGGAAATGCTATTCAGTATAGTCTGGAGTTGTGATGCATTGTCTTTTTTGAGCATTTCAGCTTTGCTACGAGCCTCAGTTTGAGTGCTTGTGACCACGTAGGGATTGCTCTCAAGTATTTTTGCTGCTGCGTCAGCGAGAATACGTGCTGCCAGTGTGTTTCCAATTCCCTCTTGAATCAGACTCTGCTGATAGATTTTTTCAGGCGTCTTCCCATCGTAGGTCCAACGTTGAACCTGCATGAGAACCATTCCGAGATTTTCTGGCTGTTTGTTGTCGAGCGGCGTCTGAGCCAAGTAGAGAAGAATTCTTGTCTGTCTGTCTTTTACAAATGTTGAGTAGAATACAGCTACCTGCCTCCTGGGGCCATAAACAGGTGAGATCTGAAAGTCGCCGCAAGTGATCAGTTGTCCAGGAGCGGGCATGCCGGGAATTTGCATTTCCCAAACACTGTTTCTCTGAAGTTTCACTTTTTGGAGCCCGTATTCAGACACTGTCCCATCAAACAGCTTAATGAGTTCTTTTTTTTCTTTTTGAAGAGCTTGACTAGCAAGTTGGGCAAAAAGCTCAGAATCACCATTTTCAAAAGCGTTCTCGAATTTCTCTAGTTGGCGAAGTATCGCCCGCTTGAATGGGTCTTCTGAGGTCGCTGACTTGAATGAGAGATTGAGGTTACGGCACTGCGGTTCACTCGGAGTGTTTTCGGTCTTTTCATTTGCTTGAGCGATGGAGAACTTAATAAGCGAGTTCGCGGGCAGGCTACAAATAAGACCAGTGATCCAAGCGGCAGTGCCGATGCTCTGTGCTCTTGCGAACAAACAGTTCATCGGCATAGAAAGTGTCCTTATAGATTTGGGGATTCAGGCACTGATACGGGCGCTTCAGCAGTGTTCATTGAATCAAATCCATCCGCTGTTGCAAACGCCCCAGCACGAGAGAGTACTGCAGTGGGGCTCATATGATTGATTATATCGTCGTTCAAGCTTTGTGACAGCGCTATGAGCTGAGCTGCAATACTCTGACAAGCAGCCGATACCTGCCACCGTTGGGTCTGGCTGAGGAGTCGAAAGGTTTCAGAGTTAACTTGAATGTCTGTTTTTAGATTTTGCAATAGACGAACGAATTGTACTGATTTCTTTTGAGCCACTTTGTCCTGAGTTGGTTCAGAAACAGTTTGCTTTTTAATAATCATGTCTTGGACGTGAGTTCTGAGTGACTTGACACTCCATGTTTCTGATGTGCTCAAGAGTTCTTTTCGCTCTTCCTCCGAAAGCGGGAGAAGAGCTTTGAAATGTTCAAATCCAAAGTCGGTTCTTTGATGTGACGTCACATCAAATTCCGTAGCGACACGTATGTACTGATTTGCAGTTGTATAATTCATATCGAGTTGCGTGCGACAAAACTCGGCCCAGCCTACTTTGTTTGTCTCATAGAAGCGCTCTTTGGCCTCAGCAAGAAGTTTTCCCTTGAGAAAGAAAGCCTCAGTTTGAACGATATCGAGGCGGTTTAGGAACTGTGCATAGTCTGACTCTAACCAGCCTTCACGCTCCGTACGTCTTGCACTGAAGTTGTAATGAACAGTGAGAATTCTTGATTGTTTGTCGTCGGGACTGGCCTCGACCTCCGACATAATCATAGCTGGCGTCGCTGGCTTAATGCGAGGAGGTGGCGACAGACGCTCTGCTGGAAGTCTAACACGCGCAGGAACAGAAGGTGTTTTGCCTTGGTCTTTCTTTGGTGCGGGCGGTGGGGCTTTTCGTGAAGGGGTCTCAATGGTCGCTTCTGTGCTCGCAAACAATCCTCGGAGTGGTTTTTTCAATTTAGACATTAAGGTTTCTCCCTATTTTCTGATGTTTTGCGTTGATGAACGGCCCTTAGACTTTGATAGACTTTGTGCGGGTTGTTCGAGACAGGTTGAAATCTCCTGACAGAGCTTGAGGTAGTCCTCTGTGCCTGTGCAGGTTTCGTCATAGTACATAACGGGCTTACGAAGCCTTGATGCCTCAGTCAGCTTGACGTTCTGACGCACCACAGTTTTGTGTAGACGACCTTTCAGGGAGCCAATTGTTTTCACTTCATCAACAATCTCGCGAGAAATTTTGGTTCTTGGATCGTACATTGTGACAATGACACCCGATATACTCAATGCGGGATTGAGTTCCTGTTGAACGAGCTCAATAGTCTCAAGTAATAGATGCAGCCCATCGAGAGCGAATGGGTGTGATTGCATGGCAATCTGTACCTCGCCAGCCGCATTGAGTGCATTGACCGACAGAAGTCCGAGAGATGGCGGAGTGTCGATCAGGACATAATCATAATGAGCTGCGACTTGTGAAATTGCTTTTTTAAGTCTGTTTTCACGTCCAATTTCAGAGGCGGCTCGGCTTTCAAACTCCGAGAGTTCGATAGAGCCTGGTGCGACATGTAGCCTCTCGTAAGGGCTTTCGAGAATGACGTCTGCCAAGGTGTGAGTCTTTGGAGTCAGCAGAACTTCAAAAATAGATTCACTGATGTCGTCCTGAGCAAGACCAAGCCCTTGAGTAGCGTTGCATTGTGAGTCGAGGTCAATCACCAAGACGCGCTGCCCCATTGCAGCCAGACCAGCCGCAATATTGATGACTGAGGTTGTTTTCCCACATCCACCTTTTTGATTGCAAATGGCAATAATTCGTGGTGATTTGGGCGCTGGCAGTGGCTTCAACCTTGGACCGGCGCTTTTGTTCTTTAGGCCCGTAACCGGTTTTTTAGCCGTAGCACCTGTCCGCGCAGGCTTGGAGGCTTTTGTCATGACAGACTCCTTCAGGAATTCGGTGTGAGTTTAATAGGTCACGCTGATAGTCTGCCGCAGATTGGCAAAATTTGCCTTGTGCATAGGGTGCAACTGACGGGAATTTTGATACTTTTGCCGTTCAAGTGTCAAAACGTTGACGTAACTGAAAAGGGGAGACCGTGTTCCAACAAGTCCTTGTGAGCTGTCGACCCGGCTTTGAGAAAGAGTGTGCCGCAGAACTAAGCGTTCGAGCGGCTCAAATGCAACTCTCAGGTTTTCCCCAGGCAGAGCAAGATTCAGGCTACTGTTTATTTCGATTTCACGAGCCACTCCGTGCGAGCGCGGTTGACCAATTTACTTGGTCATCGCTCGTCTTTGCTCGGTCTGTTGTTTTTATGCCCAGCCAAACTCTTGAGGTACCGGGTGATGACCGAATTAGCCCAATTATGGAGCAACTCCAAGACTGGGGTAAGAAGATTCGATTCGACTTTCTGCTCGTTGAATCGGCCGACTCTGAGAGTGGGCGCGAGCTTTCGGCATTTTGCCGATCATTTTCAAAACCAATGTTGGCGGCGATGAAAAAAGCCGGTCACAAAGCGGAGCATTTTGGGGACAAAGTCAGAACATCGACGCGCACTCAATGCCTTCACATTTTCTTTAAGAGCTACTCTCAGGTTTTTCTCGGTATTTCATATTTAGAGCAGGCCTCACCTTGGCCGAGAGGTATTCCACGCCTGCGATTTCCTAATGATGCACCCAGTCGTTCAACTTTAAAGCTTGAAGAAGCATTACTAAGTTTTTTAACTGAAGATGAAATGGCCTCGAGCCTATCGCCGGCACGTCGAGCTGTTGACCTTGGAGCCTGTCCCGGTGGTTGGACTTACCAGTTTGTAATACGCGGAATTCGAACTCAGGCCGTTGATAATGGTGCTATGGATGAAAAACTTATGTCCAGTGGGCTTGTTGAGCATCATCGTGTCGATGGATTTAAGTTTTCGCCTGCTAAGCCGGTGGACTGGATGGTGTGTGACATGGTTGAGCAACCTAAACGCGTTGCTGCTTTGGTGCTTTCGTGGTGGCAAAACCAATATGCACGACGCTTCGTTTTCAATCTGAAACTTCCCATGAAAAAAAGGTGGTCCGAGGTTGAAGATATTCGAGGTTTTCTTGATTCGGAGCTCAATAAAGTGGGTCGCCCCTATCGATTGTTGATGAAGCAGCTCTATCACGACCGCGAAGAAGTCACTGTGTATGTTGGACCGTATGGTTAACTCGATCGGAGTTGAATATGGCTGAGAACGGGAGCCTTGTTGGTTTGCTAGACTACGGTGCGGGTAACTTGGGTTCCGTAGCGCGCGCAATATCATCATTAGGATATCAAGTTAAATCTATAAAAACTCATGATGAAATGCTGTCGGTCGATCACCTGATTTTTCCCGGTGTAGGATCGGCAAAACAGGCGATGAATTCATTGGGTCGTATGGATCTCATCGCCCCACTCAAGGACTATGCTGCCAGTGGTCGTCCACTTCTCGGAATTTGTGTTGGAATGCAAGTTTTAGGTCAATGGTCTGATGAGGGTAGTCTAAAGTGTCTCGGGATTTTTCCTTACAACGTAACCAAATTCGAGTGTGAGGAACCAGTTCCACATATGGGCTGGAATTCTGTTTGCTGGAATGATCGCCACCCAGCACATGCTCAGGGTTCAAGTCGATTAACGGAATCATCCAATTTCTACTTTGTTCACTCATACGCTGCATTTATTTCTCGCGATGGTTTTCCGTATTCATATTTGCTCGCAGAGTCTGAATACGGAGGACAAAAATTTGTAATTTCGTCGCACAAGGAAATGTGTGGGGTTCTCAATGTCACATCGAAAAAAGTGGTCGTGCGGGATTACAATTTATTGCGAACTTCTTGACTTCAACTGGTAAAAGCCATGCTTAAGAAAAGAATCATACCCTGCCTTGATATTCGAGAAGGTCGGGTGACAAAGGGTGTCGAATTTAAAAACAATGTTGACATTGGTGACCCTGTGGAGCTCTCGCAGTTTTACAGTGAATCTGGGGCTGATGAAATTGTTATTTATGACATCTCTGCAAGTCCAAATGGTCTTCCGCCCGACTTTAAAACTATTGAGGCAGTGGCAGCAAAAAGTTTTATTCCTATTTGTATAGGGGGTGGTATTAAATGTTTTGCAGATGCAGCTCGATGTATTTCCAGCGGTGCTGAAAAAGTATCTCTCAATTCCATAGCCCCCCAAAAGCCACAACTCATCGGTGAGATAGCGGAACATTTCGGAGTTCAGGCTATTGTTCTGAGTTTAGATGTTCGAAAGGATCCCTCGTGCATAAGTGGTTACCGATTGGTAATCAATGGCGGTCGGAGCGATACGAAGTGGGATATGCTCGATTGGATTCGTTTCGCAGTTCCGCTCGGTGTGGGTGAATTGTGTGTCAACAGCATCGATCAAGACGGTCGTCGAAAGGGATTTGACAATTATTTGCTGCAACTCATCAAATCAGAGACCAATATTCCACTTATTATTTCTGGAGGTGCAGGATGTGCACAGCACGTTGCAGATGCATTGCATAACGGTGCTGATGCTGCGCTCGTTGCGAGTATTGTGCATTCTGGTGAAACGACTGTTTCAGGCTTGAAGTCGATATGCGTTGCGCAAGGGCTCAACATGCGGATGGATTGGTAACGGTTTATTTACCTATCGGGCATATATTCTGTGTTAATTTGCGGCCCCTTTTGTGCATATTCTACGAGCTTTTCTTTGTCTTGTATGGCGCCTAAAAAAATCCAGACGTTAAAGTGGTGAAAACCCTTTTCTGTATTTTGAATGTCGTAGAATATTCCGTTTTTACTCACAACAGGTAGAAAATCCATTTTTGTCATGTCTTTTTGAGAGACTATGACCGGTCTAGCGCCATTTTTTCTCTTTGAGTTTGAGTTTCTCATTCCGATGACGAGAATTGAACCGTTTTGCTCAATAATGATTGCATCGCTTGTATCGGGTGACTTTGCAGTTATGTACTCCGTCTTGAGCTGTGCACCATTTTCTCTTTGAAAGCCAAAAAACACACCACTTCCATCAGCAAATGAGCTCCCTGAAAATGGTAAATCGAGAACGACAGGAAAATAAAGTGAGTCTTCGTAGAAAGAAACATCACAGCAGATTTGGTTGTTGATTTTCATCGCTAAAAGATTCAGAGCCATGGCCACTTCAAGACTAAGGCTATGTGAGTTGCGTGAAATACTCGTAATTTGCGAGATAAGGTCATCGTCTTGAAATTTTAAATTGAACAAATACTTCGGCTTCAGAAATGCCTTGATTTCACTCTGGCCCAAAATCGGGTCTTCGTTTCCACTGAGCTTTATATTTTTGAAAAAGATATTCTTGTCAGACAAGTAGGTATACTCATATTTCGGAGTCGAGATGGTTGATTTTTTTTCATCAAAACTAATGCTACTGTTAATTAAATTTTCAGCTGGTTTAATTCCACAATCGACGATAAATGCGCTTCTTTGATCTCTTTGTAAGGATACTTTAAGTAGAACTTGTGCCGTGGGTGACTTGCAGATTTCTCTTGCAGTGGATTGGATTGAATCTTGGCAAGATTGATCACACAGTCCGAAGTCGCGATCGTCGAGAACTATACGGTGAACCGATTGAAGTCGTCCAAAAAAAGGATCATTTTTTTTGGGGTGTGCGAGAGAACCTCTCAATTCGCGAATTGAATAGGGGTTACGGAGAACGAGGGCAGCGCCATCTTCGACTTCATCAATTTGAATGGGAATTCTCTTTTTTGTGTCTTTATCCGAAGAGATAGCGATAAGTGAGGCTCTTTGGAGTCCAAAGTACCTCGAAAAACTCTTCGCCTCCACAAAAACTGGATACGCAACCGCCAGTCGAGGAGTAAGCATCAGAATCATAAGCCCGAAAATAAGTCTGCGGGCAAATTCGTGAATGTTGATCGTAATGCAGTGCATCATGTGTCCTGTTTGCATTTAACCAACGTGGGTGTGTTTGCTCTCCATCCAGTCTTGGATGCGGCGCAGCTCATCAGAAAATTGATTAGAGAGTCGGAGGTCAAGATACATTTTAAAAAGGGACTCAACTACATCGAGTAAGAGCTGAGTGTTGGAAATACGCGACTGCATGTGAGTTGAGGCATCAGGTGCTTGAACACTAGGAAGTCTGACTCCCCTGAGTGCGAGGTCTTCAGCCCTCATCGTCCACATCCACTGCTGCTCTTTGTCTTGCAGGATAAATTTGGCTTCCTGAACGAGTTTGCCTTGCTGCAAAGCGACCAGAGCTTCTGCTGCATAAGCAGGCGTTCCGCCTCTGAGTGCTTGTTCGTGAGCCGAGCCAGAACTTGAAGTGAGAACGAGACGGTCATCGACAAAGAGTTTGTAAATGCCAAGCTCTCCGAGGTTCACTTCATGTTGACCCGCTTCCGTGTAATACCAAAGCCATGTGAGGAATTCCCTTCCCAGAAACGATTGGTTCGTCTGGAGATAGCGCAGGCTTTCGAGTGGCAATGTAAGATCCATGTTTAGCGTCCCGGGGTTGCAGGGTATCCATACTTTAATGCAAGTTGAAAGTGAAAAATAATAGGGGAATGCCACGATGTCCAGTGACACTCAAATTTACGAATTTGCAAGGCAATGTATTCAGCGTTCGGTTTCAATGTGTCAAAGCTTCAGTAGCAAACCTGTGGGAAGGCTAAAGAAGGGCGATAAAACTTGGGTTACCGACGCCGACCTAAGCATTGAAAAAGAATTGCGTCAGATGATTTCTGCGGCTTTTCCCAGTCATAGCATTGTCGGTGAGGAAGAGGGCGAATCGATCGCTGAGTCGGAGTCAGGCAGCGCTGTACAATGGACCTGGATATTGGATCCCATTGATGGAACTTTTAGTTTTGTTCACGGAATACCTTTCTACTCCTCGCTGTTGGCAGTCCTAAAGAATGGAGTTCCCCATATAGGTTTTGCTGCATTGCCGGAATTGGGAATTGTGATGAGCGCCGAGCGTGGCCGTGGTGTTTGGATTAACAACATGCCCTACGCTCGTCCTGAGCGGGTGGGTCAGGATGCTATAGAGCTCGTTGCGACAGCGGACCCTTATCGCTTTCGAATGGAGCATAGGGGTCAGCTGATTGATTCATTTTATGGCAAAGATATAAAGTCTCGCACATATCCTGATGCGTTGGGTTATTATTTATTGCTGCAGGGTTCGGTGAGAGCCTTCCTCGATCCGAAGGTTGAGATTTGGGACGTCGCTCCTTTTCACGTGATTTTGCCTGAAGCTGGCTTTGCGATTCATTCTTGGGATCGCACTGCAAAGACGGCGGTGTTGGAAAGGGGCACAAGCGTTGCCTATGCCCTGGACTTGCATAGCAGACCCGTTGCCGTGGATGATGTTATGGAACTCATCAAAGGAAACTGAAATTTATGAGACTCATCCGGTTTCGTTACGTTAGCCTTGCGATTGTGAGCCTCTCTTCATGGTTGGCACAAAGCTGTAGGACGACTACCCAGCCTGCAAATGCTGTAGTTATGGAGCGAAGTGAGCAAGGTCGGCCTTCGTGGGTGGACAGCCCCCGGGCTCAAGAGCCTCTCAGTGAGAGGTGGTTTGTTTTTCATAAGTCTGGCCTACAGAGACTTGAGCTGGGCATCCGGCAGGCTCAGTCTTCTGCGCTAGCAAGTCACTGCAAGATCATTGCGGAGCGCATTCGCAGCGACCTGAGTCAGCTTCAGGCGAAGGTTGCGGGTAAAAAATCAGCGAGTGGTGAGCTTGAATTTGCTGGTTTGAAGAGCGAATCTGTGGCCGTGATCGAAGGTATCGTTGCTAAAATTTCAACGAGTGACTCTTGTCCTGAGTTGGAGCTGAAAGACGTTTATTGGGAGTCAGTGCGTAAAATTTCATCAAATGGCTCTGAGACGAGCTTTAGCGTATATGTTTTGCTGCGACTCAAGCCCATCTCATTTGACGAGGTTCTTGCCATGACGGCAGAGTCTCTTAAACTGAGCGGTCAGGCGGAGCTGATGCCTTTGGCGGCTGAGACGATGCAGCTCATGAGCACAGGTTCTCAACAAGGAAGCGATGAATGACTGGTAGTGGAAAGTGGCTCGTTATAACGGAAAAGCCAAGTGTTGCGGGTGATATTGCCAAGGCTCTTGGTGGGTTTGAGAAAAAAACAGACAGCTACGAGAGTGACTCTTACATTATGACGTGGGCTGTGGGTCATCTTGTTGAGTTTCTTTCACCTGAAGACCTCGATCCCAAGTACAAGCGTTGGTTGCTTCAAGATTTGCCGATTTTACCAGACCAATTCGAATATAAGGCCAAGGATGGTCAAAAAGAGCGGCTTTCAGTCATCAAGTCGCTTGCAAAAAAGAATGGTGTCGTAGGGTTCATTAATGCATGCGATGCCGGACGCGAAGGCGAATTGATTTTTCGTGAACTTTTAGAGTTTTTCGGGGTCAGTAAACCGACAAAAAGACTCTGGCTGCAGAGCATGACGCACGACGCTATTCGTTCAGGATTTAAATCCCTCAAAGAGGGTGCAGAGTATGATCATCTCGGTGATGCTGCTCGTTGTCGTGCCGAGAGCGATTGGCTCATCGGAATGAATGCAACTCGGGCAGTGACTCGGCGCTTGAAGCCGAAGGCACAAAAAGGTGTGAGCTGGAGTGTCGGACGCGTTCAAACTCCAACTTTAGCGCTCATTGTCAAACGCGAAGCCGAAATTCTTAGACACAGGCCCGAGCCTTATTGGACGGTTGAAGCAAGGTTTTCAACCGACACACATGAATACTCGGCACAGTGGTTTGACCCGCAGTTTAAAAAGCAGCTCGCTGAGGATGATGAATCGTCAGTCAGGGAGAAGGAAGATAGAATTTTTTCAAAGCACCAGCTGGATAAGCTGCTCGAGACTCTCGAAGCGCACAAAAAGTCAGCCACGGCGTCTGAGACAAGAAAAGAATCAAAGGAAATTGCACCGCAACTTTTCGACTTGACGACACTCCAGCGCGAAGCAAACCGTCGATTTGGTATGTCTGCCAGCCGAACTCTTCAAGCTGCGCAACGTCTTTACGAAAAGCATAAGCTACTCACTTATCCCCGTACCGACTCCAAGAATCTGCCTGAAGATTATCTTGAGAATGTCGACAATATTCTCAAAAAGTATGGCGATTCAAAACTCGATGTAGCTGGTGTGAGCAGGCGCATTAAGGCGCGCGGGTTGCTCAACAAAGACAGAGTGTTCAATAATAAAGGCATTTCTGATCACTTTGCGATCATTCCAACAGGTGAAATCCCTGCTAGCTCCCTTGAAGGCGATGACTCACGAATATTTGAGCTTGTCTCAAGGCGTTTCCTCGCTGCTTTTATGCCCCACGCTGTTTGGGCTAAGGTGGAGCGTATTACTAAAATAAGCGACCAACACTTCCGAACTCGCGTCTCTGACCTTCAGGAACAAGGGTGGCGCGAAGTGTACGGTAAAGACTCCGATGATGAGTCAAGCTTGCCTAAGCTGCACCCGAGCGACCCATCTGCGCAAGTGTCTGTGGCAACCGAGGCAATCGAGTCTCAGGAAAACGCAACAAAGCCATTGCCACGCCTGACAGAAGCAAAGCTTCTCAGTCTTATGGAGCATTGTGGACGGACCGTCGAAGACGAGGATCTTGCAGACGCTCTTCGTGATAAAGGTATCGGCACTCCTGCAACGCGGGCAGACATTATCGAGAATTTGATTGGCAAAGAATATATTGCCCGCTCTGGCAAGGCTTTGCGTGCGACGTCTAAGGGCATGAGACTTCTTGACGTGCTCAATCGTGTTCCTGTTGATGGACTCGCAAGTGTTGAACTGACTGGCGAAATGGAATTCTCGCTCAAGCAAATGGAACGCGGTGTGAAGAGCCGGCGAGATTTCATGAGAGAGATGGCTGATTACACAAGGGACATC
>JBEAPS010000430.1:0-10614 GCA_041164285.1 Pseudomonadota bacterium | reverse complement strand
ACTCGGCGGTGAAGGCTTACGAGCTGTGTCTGAAAATGCAATTCTCAACGCAAATTACATGCGTTCCCAGCTTAAAGACGTTTTGCACATGCCAGTGGATGCACCCGCGTTGCATGAAGTTGTGTTTAATGATCGCAATCAGCGTGATTTAAATCTTGATACAACCAAGATTGCGAAGCGTTTGATAGATTACGGTATGCATCCAATGACTGTTCATTTTCCGCTATGCGTGAAAAATGCGATCATGATTGAGCCAACAGAAACGGAGAGCCGTTCGGAAATGGATAGGTTCGTGAGCGCCGTGAAGGAAATTCTGAAATCTCCAAACCAAGAGAATGCACCTGTCAGAGTTTTCCGTGAAAAAGTCGATGAGACGAAAGCTGCAAGAGAGTTGCGACTCACGTATTTATTTAAGGAGTGAGTCGGCATCTGATGCTGGTTTTTGAGTTCCCGCTCAGCCAAGTTGAATGTGTGAGCGGACCCATTTATCAAGTTGTGTGAGAGGAAGCGCGCCACTCTGTCGCGCTTTTTCTTTTTCGTTTTCAAACACTATGAGCGTGGGGATGCTGCGGATTGCAAAGCGCTGACCAGCATCTTGATGAGCCTCAGTGTCACATTTCAAGAACAAAGCTTTTCCGTAATTCGCTTTTGCATATTCTTTGAAGGTCGGTGCAAAGCCCACACATGGGCCGCACCAAGGTGCCCAAAAATCTACAACAACTGGAATTGGTGAGTTGAGAACTGCTTTTGCTAGAACTGCACCACTGACGGCATGAACATGTTCTTTGTGCTCGAGTGGTGTAGAGCATTTACCGCATTTAGCTTTTCCATTTTCTGCATGTTCGGGCACTTTATTTAGAGCGCCGCAGCTCAAACAGGGTACCAAAACAGATGTTTGCATATCTACGAGCTCCATTAAATATTTTTGGGAGAGCGTTAGCCGATGTACTCTCTGTTGTTCATGTATTTACGCAGTGCTTTCGGAACGTAAATACGCCCGTCCGAAAGTTGATGATTCTCAATGAGTGGAATCAACACGCGTGGCGTGGCTACTTCTGTGTTGTTCAATGTGTAAACAAATTGATTTTTTCCGTTTGAATCTTTTGTGCGAATTTTCAGACGTCGAGCTTGGTAATCGTAAAAGCTTGAGCAACTGTGGGTTTCGCCATAAGCACTCCTGCTCGGCATCCACGTTTCAATGTCATGTTTTTTGACCTGTCCCTGACCAAGGTCTCCGGTACAGACTTTCACTACACGATAGGGCAACTCAAGAAGTTGAAGTAAGTCTTCTGCATTTTTTAAAAGCTCCATGTGAAGCCGGTCAGACTCCTCTTTGTCCGGTTTGCAGAGGACAACCTGTTCAATTTTTTGAAATTGATGAACACGGTAAAGCCCCTTCGTATCTTTTCCATGTGCTCCGGCTTCCCTACGAAAGCAGCTCGAATGCGCGCAGATTTTCACTGGCAGTCGTGATGTGTCGAGAATTTCTCCAGCATGGTAGCTAGCAAGACTCACTTCCGAAGTTCCTACTAGCCACATGTCGTCCTTCTCTACAAAGTAGGCCTGATCAGCGCCTCCGGGAAGGTATCCGGTTCCTTGCATAGCTGATGTTCGAACCAAAACTGGAACACTCATCAGCGTGAAACCGCGTTGAGTGAGAAGGTCGACTGCGAGATTGTGGACGGCGCGTTCGAGTTCGGCGCCCGCTCCAACCAAAAAGTAGCTTCTCGTTCCTGCAACATTTGTGCCTCGTCCAAAATCGATGATTCCGTGTTTGAGGCCAAGCTCCATATGGTCTAAAGGCTTAAAGTCGAACTGCTTTGGTGTCCCTTCTTTGCGCCACTCAACATTTTCAGCGTCGGAAGCACCTATTGGTGTGTCTTCACTGGGAGGGTTGGGTACTGTCGCCTGAATGAGATCAAATTCAGCTTCAATTTCGCGCAGTTTTGCCTCTGCCAGCGTGAGCTTCTGACCTACCTCTCTCATGGATTCTAGAAGTGGTTCACGCTCTGCCTGAGACTTGGCTTTTTTGACTGCATCTGACCCTTCATTTCGCTGTCTCCGTAATGTTTCTGTTTCTTCCAGAGCTGCTAGGCGGGCATCAAAGAGGTTTACGAATTTGTTGCCGTCAAAGGGAAATCCCTTTTGTTTTGCGGTGAGATTGATGAGTTCAATGTTGTCTCGGACAAACTTCGGATCAAGCATGGGGTCTTCCTTCGCAGCAACAGTGCAGTCACCTGACATTGTTTATATCTGCAGCAGTCCTTTGCAAGGTTTGAGATCAATTTTTATGCCAAAGGGAGGTTGACCAAGTCGCGTTCATGCTTACACTGTGCGGACTTTGACTGGTTTGACATGCGGGAGAGTCGGTGATGCTATTCATAACCAACAAGAACATTCAGAATTCAAACGATAACTCGACTGGTGGCGAGCCGAACAATGGTGACGCAAACATGCAAAGTGGCGATGAGTCTCAACCGGCTGAAGTTTCTTCTGAAATTGACGGCGGTTCCGATGGTCATGTCAAACTGGAAGCCCAAGTAGCAGAACTTACAGAAAAGCTTCAGGAAACTAACGATAGAATGCTTCGAATTGCTGCTGAGTTCGATAACTCAAGAAAACGTTGGGAGAAAGAAAAAGCAGACCTCAAAACCTATTGCATTTCCGAGTTTGCTCGCGATCTTCTCCCTGTCATCGATTCCTTTGACAAGGCAATGACTGCCATTGAGCAGTTGACGGTGAACGTGGAAACTGAAGAGGGTAAACAGGTTGCATCAATCGTCGAAGGTGTTCAGCTGGTTTCTAAGGTGATGTCAGACACCTTGAAAAAGCACGGTGTTGAAAAGCTGCCCGGAAAGGGCGAGGCGTTCAATCCAAATTTTCACAACGCCATTGCCAAGACGGTCGATGCAACTCTTCAGCAAGAGATGGTGGTCGATGAATTTGTTTCGGGTTACCGCATTGGCGAAAGAATTTTACGCACAGCCATGGTGCGTGTGGCGAGCCCTGACTGACGCTTTACAGCACAGAATTGGGCGTACATTTCAGATTTTTTGCTCCGCGCTCTGTTTGTCTCTTATACTTCCTCTGAGCTCAATCGCCAGCAGCCCGGCGCTCAATGACGCGGAAAATTTATTTCAGTTGCGCGAGTTTGATACAGCTTTTGAGCGATTCCGTGCAGTCCAGCTCGATCCCTATTCCGCACCTGCTGACTTGGCGCTTGCACGGTGCCGCATGGGTATCATTTACAGCATCCGCGACCAGCAGAAGCAAGCTCGGCAGCAACTTGAGCTCTCGTTGAGCTCTAATTCTCTGACGTCGTCTGTGACACCGTTATGCTTTTACGCTCTTGTGCAGATCTACGTCATGGACAAGTCGTTCACAGACGCTCGGGAACTCATGAAGCGATACCCCGACCCCGCGTTTCCTGCTCTATATAAGGCTCGGATCTTCGCCATTGGCACAGAGGTGGGAAGGCGGCTGAACGACCAACCCTTTGAGCTCAATCAGCTGCAGCGGCTCTCTCGTGTCATGGAGATTGCAGATATTCAAAAGGTTGAACTTCGTATTTTGGGTGAATGGGCAATAACAGTTGACGAGGTACGCAAGCGGTTAGGGGAGTCAGTTGCCTCGACGAGGGAGCCTGTGAGGGCTGAGACACCTTTACCAAGCAATGCAACTCAATCGAATGAACCTCCCAAAAGCGAGCCGACGATCGCTGCTGCAACTTCAGTTGAAGAGCCAGTTTCATCTTCGTCCTTAGCTCCTATTCCGCCCATTCAAAGTTCTGATGGCCTTCCTGTCATGAGTAGCCTGCAAAATGGACTTGTGCAGCAGGCCTATGCAGAGCTGAATGCTCAACCGGACGTTCTCTCGAGCAAAAATTTTTTTGTGCCACAAAAGCTTCTTCGTGAGCGGCTAGAGACTCTTCTCAAAGACGATCCTCGGACAATTCGTGTTGGTGTGATCTTGCCGGAGGGAAGTGGAATATTCTCAAGACTACAGCTCAGAGCGCTCAAAGGTATTTCTTCATTTCTGGCGTCCAGAGCTGCAAAAGACGTTGATTATCGCGTGCATGTTAGGTCGGTCGCAAACGACTCTGGATCAGCCGAACAGGCAGCGACAGAACTTGTTCTATCCGAAAAGGTTCATGTGATCGTCGGTCCATTTCACGGGAGCCAAGTTCTCGGTGCTGCTTCTGTTGCTGCGTTTTTTGGAATTCCAATTTTTACACTTGGCCCTGTTGCAGCGGCCGACGAATTCAATGAGAAATTTGTTTTGCGAATGGGAATTCTCGCGCAGTCGCAGGCCAGAGCTCAAGTTCAATATTTGAAGCAAACTAACAAAAATACAGTTGCAGTTTTATCGCCTTCAGATAGCTATGGTGTCGAAATGACAAAGGCGTTTGAATCTGAGTGTAAAGCAGATGGCTTGAACATTCACAACGTTGAGTTTGTAGATGTTAACACCGAGGTCTTTCAAGATTCTGTGCGTGCACTCTTGGGGCCGCAAGACGTTAAGCACAGAGGACCCGAGTATGCGAAATTGCTTGCCGATGCACGTCGGAAGGCGGCCTCGGAAAAACGAAAGTTTGATCCATCGACGTTAAAATTACCTGCACATGTCCCATTCTCTGCTT
This sequence comes from Pseudomonadota bacterium, assembly GCA_041164285.1. Lineage (GTDB taxonomy): Bacteria > Bdellovibrionota_B > Oligoflexia > Silvanigrellales > Silvanigrellaceae > RFOM01. The sequence continues at coordinate 5,975 of JBEAPS010000430.1, read as the reverse complement.
TGTATGTCCCAGATTCACTTGATCGCGTGCGTCTCATTGCAAATACATTTGCATTTTATGAAGCGCGGAGTGTTCGCTTTCTTGGTGAACGAACTTGGCATGAAGCAGGAGGGCGAACGTCAATTGCAGATCAGTTTCTCAACGGCGCAAGAGTGCCAGTGCAGGGTTCTGGCTCTTTCCTCAGTTTTCTTAGAAAAGATCTAGACGCAGGGGTAGGCGCCTTAGACATCGAGCGACAGGCTTTCGACAGTCTTCTTCTCACTCGCACTGCTCAGTACAATGTTGGTGGAAATAATCCAGTCAAATTGGTTGCCTCAATGAAGAGTCCCTCCTTCAAGGCTGATGGTACAAGTAAGTTTGGACAAGTAAGTCGAAGTGGTGAGCCTCTCACTGAGTTTGTTGTATCGCAGTTCTACAATGGACAGGTATTGAGTCCGAACACTTCAATTGAAGCTCTTAATGATGAGTCGCTCGAAAACTAGGGTTTTTGCATGTTCGGGTAAATTAAATTTATCGGCATGAGACTTTCCCAGTCGTCGCGGCTGGCGTAAACACGCCGCTCAAACAGGCCATTCTGTCCACTTCTTCCATCTGTTCCAAACTCACGTGTGCCCAAGGGAAGATCTATGCCTTCATTGTGCGACTCAAGTGATATGGAGTCGTTGGATAACTTAAATCCGAACGACATATTGACTGTTTCTGAATTCAAAGAGTGTGTGAACTCTGCCCGCGATGGTAGAGGTTGCCTCCCGATTTGACCTCCACAACGACCCTGCAACAATGTGTTTACTTTCAAATTTGCAAGTCCGATCTGTTCGCTGATGACTTTCGATTCTGCTTTAAACGGTTGAAGCCTTTTAAGCGCCGCAGTTTTGAAGTTTCGTCCACCCTTTCCACCCAAGCCACCTGGAATAGGAAATTTGAATGCATTGTTCTCTGTACCGAGTTTCAAGATGATAACCCGACCTGAGTTTTGTCCGTGACTTCCGTTTGTGCCCGCGAAGAGTTTTGCGTTTCTGGTACTTTCAGACGCGGTATTAGTGAAAGAAATTGGAATCTTGAGTGTCTGGATGAGTTCGAGCCGTCCGCTGAATTCTTGCTTTTGTTCATAGAGAATTGCGTAATCTGCATTTTGGCAAAGATCAGATTCTCCATAGCTTCGATTGAATGGCTGGGTTTTCGAGATCAAGTCTTTCCTAAAATTCTCGCTGAGTAATGGGTCGTTCCACTCAATGGATCTTCGCAGAGTTGACTCTTTCCATTCTACTGTTGGAGAGGGAGATTCAATGCGCGTTGTGCGATCCGAGACTGGCACACATCGTCGGGGTTGCGTCGAGCAATCGCCGTCTTGACCAGCCTCACCAGGCGCACCGTCAACCCTAAATGTAGGTTCACTTTCACTTTCAGTGAAGACATAAATCGATCCCGATGCCGAATGAGAATGCGATGTATCAATATGCACCGAATCCAATTGGTTCCCTGCAAGAATAACGTCGTGACCAAAGGTGCGAATAGTGAGAGGACTCTCGAGCTCGAACGAAGTAAAACTAAGTGCAAGGTTTCTTCCTAGGATGAGCGTGTTTTCTGATGGTATGTAACTTGCATATGGTGGTTGCGAATCCACCGGGGTTTGGAAGGGAAGCGAGTCCAGCCAGCGTTTGAGTCCAGAACCGATGGTCTCTTCATTGATGAATAAGAAATTTGGATCGAGATCGAGAGGTTGAAGTGCAGCGGCATTGTTGCCTGAATTGGCTCCAGATTTTTTGTCTTTTGTCTGTGGCATTGGCGCGCCCATTTCCTCTATAGGTTTCGACTGCTCTGGTAGCTTTGCTGGGGTGGGCGAATTGTCTGTTGACACCGATGGGTCATGTGCCCGTGGATATTGATCATCTTCGAATAAGTTTGAACAACTAACTATTGCAAACGCGAAAGATGCTATAAAAAATGAGTAGTACATGATCACACTCCTGCTGAAGGTGATCGTATCTACGAAATGGAAGTGGGTTTACAGAGGCGCGCGGCCTTGACGTAAATAAAACGCCCAGAGGTCGAAAATCAGTCATAACCAAGAATGGCACGGCGCTGTTCTCCCCACCTGAGCGCATCTCTGATTCCGTCGTCAATCGACTTTTCACATTGCCACCCGAGTTGCTTTTTTGCCTTATCGCAACTCGCATACGATCCAGCATTGTCACCGGGTCGCGCAGCAGCTTCGCCCTTGTTTAATGCTGAGCCAAAGACTCTCTCGAATGACTGGACAAGTTCTTTTACAGTGACACCTCGTCCTGTGCCCAAGTTGATCACTTCATAGTTCTGAGTGTTTGTCTTCTCAGCAAAAACATTTGCAAAGTTCTCAAGTGCAAGAACATGAGCGCGAGCTAAGTCCCAAACGTGAATATAATCGCGCAGCCCACTGCCGTCTCGTGTGGGCCAGTCTGTTCCTGTGATTTCAAATTTTGGGATTTTTCCGAGTGCGCAGTCAACAAGCTTTCCGACTACGTGTGATGGCTCTCGCACATGTATGCCACTGCGTAACTGCGGGTCTGCGCCAATTGGGTTAAAATATCGCAGTGCAATTCCTTTGAGACCATATGCGGCAGCAAAGTCCTTGAGTATCATCTCCATCATATACTTCGTGCGTGCATAGGGGCTTTGCGGGGAGAGCGGCGATGACTCAGTCACTCGGAAATCTGCCACCGTATCGTAGATTGAGGCCGATGAGCTGAAGACGACCCCGTTGATCCCACGTTCAGATAACACTCTGAAAAACTCTAGAGATTTTGAGACGTTTTCAAGGTAGTACTCATATGGATTTGTCATTGATTCAGGGACAACAATCAATGCGGCACAGTGGACAACGAGCTTGATGTCTTTGTGGTCATCGAGAAGTTGGCTCACGAGTGGGCGGTTGGCGATGTCGCCTTTGTAAAAAATGCGGTCTGCGGTGAAAGCTTCTTGCCCGGTCACGAGTGAATCAAGAATAACGGGTATATGTCCCGCATCCAAAAGGGCAGAGCAAATTGTGCTACCAATGTACCCCGCACCGCCGGTGACCAAAACCTTCACACTTCACTCCTTTGTCTTACTATGCTACGCGAACCCAAGTGGCCTGATTGCGCTGTCCGCGAAGGATTTTCAAATGTTTCAAGATTACCTGTTTTTTGGCACTGATGTCGAGACACGCTACGCTTTTCGAATGATCCATCTGACTGGACTTGTGCGACATGCCCAGATGCTTCACGGTCTGCCCTATTTACAAGCAGAGATGTTGGGGAAAGGGTTGATGGCTGGTGTCTTGCTCGCCTCAATTTTAGAAGATGAAGAGCGTATCAATCTCCGATTTCACGCGGGTCAAGACTGCACAATGGGGATTGAGACCACACGTCAGGCAGTCACGCGTGGCTATTTGGAGTGCAATGAAAACTCTGCCCTGATTGCACAGTTGAATCAGGGACAAAAGCCGGTCTTCCCATGGGTTGTGCGCTCGCTTCGCTCGAAAGGCGATAGCTCAAACCTATTTGAGGGAATTTCTGGAACGCAGACAGATTCGCTTGAGATGGCGGTGAATGAACATTTACGCGACAGCTATCAAATGAAAACACAAGTAAAACTCGACTGCTGGCTGAATCCCACAGATGGCGCTTTGCATGCAATGGGCGTTATTTATCTAGAGTTACCGCACCTAAAAACAGAGGTGTCGCATGAGCTTTGGAATCATATCGACCAGCTTCCAGCCCTTCGGCATTTGGTCGACGTCAATCAACACAATCCTGATTCAATTGCGTCTGCGCTCATTCCTCATCAGGTCAGAGCGATCAATAGTTTGAATCCGGTTTGGGGCTGTGGCTGCTCTCAAGTGTCAGTTGAAAATGTGATCATGAAGCTCGGACAGCAAGAACTGAAGAGTATGATTGATGAGGCTAAGCCTGCAGAAGTGCGTTGTCATTATTGCAACAAAACCTACATCGTCGATCTCGCACGCATGAAGAAAATGTATGAAGAATTAGGTGGCCTTGTCGGTTCGGGCGAGACGGGTCCATTGAACTGATGAGTGGTTCGCAGCTCAGAAAAAAGGGGAGCCCATCGGACTCCCCTTTTCCTTAATATCGGTAAGCTTCTGGCTTGTAGGGGCCTTCCACTGGAATATTCAGATATTCAGCTTGCTTTGAGCTAAGTTTCGTTAAGCTGACGCCCAATTTTTCGAGATGGAGGCGAGCGACTTCTTCGTCCAGCTTCTTGGGAAGTGTGTAAACACCCACCTTGTACTGCTTGTAATTTTCCCACAATTCTATTTGAGCAAGCACCTGGTTTGTGAAGCTTGTGCTCATAACGAATGATGGATGACCATTCGCACATCCAAGATTCACGAGGCGACCTTCAGCAAGCAGAATGATTTCGTTTCCACTTGTGAACTTATATTTGTCGACCTGTGGTTTCACGTTTATGTGCTTGATTCCGGGTGTTGCCTTCAGACCTGCTACGTCGATTTCGATATCAAAGTGACCGATGTTGCAAACGATTGCTTGGTCTTTCATCTTGGCCATGTGCTCAGCCTTAATGACATCGCAGCATCCGGTTGCAGTGACGAAGATATGTCCTTCTGGAATTGCTTCCTCAAGTGTTCGCACTTCATAGCCTTCCATAACAGCTTGGAGGGCATTGATTGGGTCGATTTCAGTGACAATCACGCGGGCACCCATACTGCGCATTGAGCGCGCTGAGCCTTTACCCACATCTCCAAATCCGGCAACAACAACTGTCTTTCCTGCGACCATGACGTCTGTTGCGCGCTTGATACCGTCGACAAGCGACTCACGGCAGCCATACAAGTTGTCGAATTTGCTCTTTGTCACTGCATCGTTGACGTTGATTGCTGGAATTTTGAGTTCACCTTTAGCCATCATTTGATGGAGGTGGTGAACACCTGTTGTGGTTTCCTCAGATAGGCCACGAATATCATTCAAGAGATTTGGAAATTTTTTGTGAACGAGGGAGGTCAGGTCGCCGCCGTCATCAAGTAGCATGTTAGGGCCTTGACCGCCTGAAAATTTAAGCGACTGCTCAACACACCACCAGTACTCTTCCTCTGTTTCGCCTTTCCAAGCAAACACAGGAACTCCCGTTTTGGCTATGGCAGCAGCTGCTGTGTCTTGCGTCGAGAAGATGTTGCAGCTCGACCAACGGACATCTGCTCCCAGTGCGGTCAGTGTCTCGATAAGAACGGCCGTTTGCACTGTCATGTGCAAACATCCTGTAATTCTTGCACCTTTGAGTGGCTTTGTCTTACCAAATTTCTCGCGGAGTATCATGAGGCCGGGCATGTCTTTTTCAGCAATCTCAATTTCACGTCGGCCCTGCTCGGCCAAGCTAATATCTTTTACTTTGTAGTCCATCAGATACTCCTTCATTGTGTTCTCGGCAGACGCCAAGCGCCCTGACGTTAGTCGAAACCCGCAGCACACTCAAGTCATTGCTCCGACATTCGTCAAGATTAAAGAGGTTAAGTTGTGTGTTGCGGGAGAGTTACTCCCATTCAATTGTTGCTGGGGGCTTGGACGTTATGTCGTAAACGACACGACTGACGCCAAAAACTTCATTCGTGATTCTGCGCGAAACATTTGCCAAAAAGTTCATGGGCAATCTTGACCAATCTGCGGTCATGCCATCTTTTGATCCTACGCAGCGCAATGCGACAACTGAATCATAACTGCGGCCGTCGCCCTTGACTCCAACTGACTTCACTGGAAGCAAAACGGCGAATGCCTGCCACACGTCGCCATAAAGATTGTCCTTGTGAAGCTGATCTATCAAAATTGAGTCGACTTCTCTTAAAAGACTGAGCTTCTCAGCTGTGATGTCGCCCAAAATACGCAAAGCAAGACCGGGTCCCGGAAAAGGGTGTCGAGCAATAAATGCATCTGGGATATTGAGCTCCCGTCCAAGTTCTCGGACTTCATCTTTGAATAGATGTCGGA
>JBEAPS010000429.1:0-7483 GCA_041164285.1 Pseudomonadota bacterium | reverse complement strand
CTTCAATGCGTTGAGCTCTTTGGTCACGTCGTGATAGGCACTGTCAAGACTGTGGAGTTCCTTGCGCGCTTCGATCACGCTTGTTGCAATTTCCGTCACCCTGCCTTGAAGTTCCTGATAGCGTTTTTCTTTTGTGACCGCTTCGGGGCACGCGCTGCCAACGTTGGGTTGCGCTCCTGCGCTTTTCAATTCCCCTAATGCGCCCACCACCGCTCCAAGCGCTGTACCCACTCCTGGCGCTAGGCCGTTTATGACGGTTGTCGCCACAGATGTGATTAACCCTAGGATTGCTTTGGAGCGCTTTTCAACGAGCTGGCGTTCCGCTTCATCGAGGACACACGATGTTTGAATGGAAACAATTGCAACGTTGAGTGCCTCCATTTCTTTAAAGTGTGCGTATAACTCGCCTTCTGCTTTCAGAAATGTGTTTAAAATATCCACTTCTGCTTGCGCTCGCGTGTTTGTGTATTGAATGGGCTCTGTGATTGCCAATTGATAGCTACATTCCTGGCGGTTTGTGATCGATTTTTCCTCGGTAACGCATGGGTTGACAATATAATAGAAGTCACCCGTTTGGGCACCATAGTCGTGAACGAGGTTGAGTGAATTTCCGACCCCGAGTTTGACACAGTCAGACGCGTTTGATCTCATCCGACCAAATGCATCCTTTGCGCGCTCGAGGTAACTTGGGTCGGATTTCGGAACATCTTTCAGCTTTTGAATGCCGTTACCATACTTTAATTCAAAGTTCGCACCACAACGAAACACTTCGGTAAAATCCGACCCCGAAAAAGTGAGACTCAATGAGGGTATACTTCCGTTGGGGTACCCAGGCATTGGCTTTGTATCAACTGCCACCGTGACGGCCGCCTTACTTGGGTCGAGTTTTACATTACCGTTCGAGCCGTCACCATTGAAATTAGTTTTCTTGCCTCCTTGGATATCCGTGCACGCGGCAGTCGATATCAGCAAAGTCCCCAAACAGGCCAGGAGAGAATTATATCTTAGGCGATAATTAATTTTGAAGTTGCTTTTCATAGTCAAGGCCCTTCAATTAACTGCATACGACTCTGATAATCCGCAGTTTCCGTCGTCATGCTCTGCTGCAATGTGTCCATTTTTCGATACGTGAGATCGTAACTAGGGCAGAAATCTTCCGGCAAGAAGTCATCTACTCGAGCTGAAAGTCCTTCGAAGATACTTGCAAAATTTGAGCCTATTCCACTTACTATCGATTTCCCTAATCCATCACCCATAAGTTTGGAACCAAGGTTAATTCCGATACCAAGAAGTTTGCCTAGAGCGGCCCGCTTGCGCTTTGAAACCTCATTTGAAAAACGTCGCTTTTCACACTCTGAGAGTTGTTGGTCGGCTTGTTTGGCCAAATAAACCATTTCTCGTCCCATGGCGTCGACTTTGTCGCGCTGTTTTCTCAAACTCTCCTTTTGTTCCGCTGAAAGCTTCGTTTCGAGGTTGACATAGCCTCGGTAAACCGGTGTTACAGCAATTTGCCTGCTGCAAAAGTCGGTGTCATCGCTGTCGGTGGTGAACGTCAGACGACTTTTTTCAATACACGCGCGTGCCACGTAAATGTAGTCGCCAGAATTCGCATAAAAATCAACTACGCTGTCAATTGATGTGCCTGCCGTAATGTACGCACAAAAAGAGTTGGTGGAAATTTTCTTCCAATAGTCTTTTTCCATGTATTTTGAGTTTGCTATTGCCGTGTTGTTTGAACCAATTTCAATTTGCGTGAGCTCACCAAGATTTGCATCCGACCGGCATCTTATCACCTGTACATAGTCAGCCTGTGCAGGCATAAAAAAGTTGACCACTGGAAAGCTGTATTTTCCGAATTCGTACTTTTGGACACCAGCCATGTTCAAACGCATTGAAGAGCTCTCGAGAATATCAATTGTAACTGCTTCTTTTGCGCTATTTAAGCTTGAATTTGTGCCCGCTTGCTCAGGGTTGGATGAGCTAGGTTTGACACTGGACTTCACGTTTGGAGCGCATGCCACAGACAGCCCTGTAAACACCAAGAGTACCGAAAGTTTCAATTTTGATGAATATTTATTCAACCTCGTTACCCTCCAGACTTCAATGTATTTGCCAAGGTGGTCGCCCGTGCTTCAAGCACTTTTTTGCGTTCTTCAGCTGCCACCTGTGCGAACTTCAACGCGTTTTCCTGTTTTTCGTCGAAGCCTTTGACACAAACTCCAACGTTGGCGGCGACCCAGCGCTCCGCGTTTCCTAGGTCGAACATGGCTCCAGCGATATCTGGCAGTGCTTCAATGAGTGGGGCAAGATCAGTTTTTAACCCTGATGCAGGGGTGCTCTTGGTAATACCCTCACCAAGTTTTTCGTCCTGATTGAGTTTCGATTCTGTTTTGGTGTCTTCTCCAGCTGCAGGCTTGTCGCCTCCGTTGAGTGATTCATTATTGATTTCGGAGAACGTCTTCTCTGCACTGCTTGATAGGTTCAGGTTAGATGCGTTTGGAGATCGAAGTGATGAGCTCCTCATGATTTCTCGCAGCGCTTGAGCTCTTAAAACAATAGATTGACCAATCACTTTCGAGATCCTTGAGTAATACTTTGGATCTTGGGGCACAATCAACAAAACCTTCGAACCACCATTCAACTGCAACGCACTTTCCTCAGGATCAAAATCAGATCTGAGTGCAATGTCTTTAAATGGGTCTGTTGGATCGACTTTGGGACTTTCGTCAGTTTTAGCAGCCGCGGCCTTTTCTTCAGCTGCGGCTTTTTCTTTAGCCGCGGCTTCATCAGCTGCGCTCTTCGCCTTGGCAGCGCGATCAGCGATTGCGTCTACAAGGCTGCCACCAAGTTTGCCAATTGCTTCTGCAAAACCGCGCTCAGCCTCGATCAATTTCTTGGCACCTTCCGTTGCTGGTTGGCACTTGGACGCGCGTTCGGCTTTGAGTTTTGCGAGATCAAGAAGGGATTCAGCGTAGTCTTTTATTGCTCGCTCAACTTGTTCCAACTCTTCTTGAAGTTGTCTTTTTCTTGGGTCAGAGTTCGTCCATTGCGTGTACTGCTGTTCAACCCACCCACCACAATTTTTGCTGGAGGTGGAACGTTCTGGCTTCACGCAAGAACGCAGTTTTAAAAAAACTGTAGCTCCGTCTGGCATATTTGGAAGTAGCGATTTTTCTTCGATGAGGTTTTTCACTTCTCTACAATCTCGATTTTCAGACTCGCAGAGTTGAGCCTCAACATAGTCGGCCAAGGGTGAGTATCGAAAATTAACGAGAGGTTGCAACGCGCCGCCGGTCTTCGGATTTGCGTATGGAGTTACGGTGATATCAGATATGGTTAATTGAGAGCCGTCAACTGATACAAGCGGCGGCACCGACGCCAAGCTCAGAGCAGCACTGGCAGTTGACGCCCCTCTGTTTTTGGCATCGCTCAAACATCCGGTTTGCAGAGCAAAGAGACCAGCTAAACTTACGCTGAAAACTAAGGGAGCTGGTTTTTTGTTGTGATGGCGTTTCATGGTGATTCACTCCCCTGAGCTTGTTTCACGACAACATTTTGCACAACAGCACCGCCCGATTTACATTGTCTCGTGACTGCGAGTTTGAAGCTGTCTTTGACAAGAATTTTGGGAAGAGAGGTGTCTTGGAAGCCATTTCTGTCGGTCACTTTTAATTCCTTCACAAAGACAGACTTTCCAGAGGAATCAAAACCCTCGAGCTGACTGACAAGACAGTCTTCAGATGAATTCAGTGCTGCCTCTTTTGCGTCGTTGACGACACGGTCTCCCCATCCTCCAATCGAGCCGCCCAACTCGGCCCGCACGGGTTTGATTGCTGCAGCCGCGCTGATAAGGTCGAGCTGAGCTATGGGAGTGGGTGCGTACTCCGACAATCCATTTGCCAACACGTTGCTAGCGGCGTAATTGAACGTCAACTGACCTTTTTGAGCGTTGAGTGCATCAGAGAATTCTGACATGGCTTTTGCTACCGGCCCGATGTCAAATCCGGTTTTTCCCTTGCCGGTTGAGCCATTCACGAGAATTAATATTTTGTTCTTTTGTGATCCAGCCTTCAGTATCCCTAGAGCTTCATCGAGAGCAGCAAATACAGCCTTCGCTGCAGTGTTGTTGATCCAGTCGGATGAGTTAGGGTCAACCTCTTTGAATGAGTTAGGGCTCCATTCAGGTTCATTGCCTGTGAGCAACGCAATTGTGCGCGCAAAATCGTTACCTTTCTCTACCAAGCCGAGTTCAGTACGGAATGTGATTGCACCCAGCGACGCAATGCGCTGTTCCGCCATTAGTTTTCCAAGAGCAGCACCCAGCTCGATCTTCGCTCTGCTGGCTGACTTGGTCATGTTTTCCGAGGTGTCAAGTACGACAGCGACGTCGAATTTGAGGCTGCTATCAAGCGCAGAGCTTTGGCTACTTTTCGCAGAACGCGGGCAGTTTGACGGGATGCTGATAGACTGCAAACCTTCTTTTACTACAGTACCAGAAGCATCGAACACTTCGGTAAAACAATCTATGCTAAAGCTTCCATCCTCACTGACGCCCTGTCCAGAGGGATTTGTACCCATTCCAGCAGACTTCGCTATCACTTCGTTCGAGGGGTCGGACAGATTGGCTGATTGGTATTTCGTTGCTGGCGCGCAGGCAGCCAAACATGCGAACCAAGAAATATAAGCCAGCTGTTCGTTAAGCAATCTCTTCATCTTGGCGACTCCTCGGTTGACTCGATGACTTGTCACTTTCGGTTATCCACCATCCTGACAATCTGTTCGTCGCATGAGGTCACGATATTTTGGGTTTTCGTAAATAGGAGCTGCTTTGTTCCCGGGGGGCCAAGACATGTTGTTTTGGTCAAAGGTAAAGTTGACGCTATTGTTTTGGTATATCAACTGATCGTTGACCTTAATTTCAATCGAAGAAAGGCTCTTACGGTCAATTTCATATCTGCGAAAACTACGGCTGGTACATGTTCCGAATCCGAGAAAACCACAAGAGCGCGAAGTGGAGAACGCTTCATTCTCATAGGCTGTACCTTGTTTCTCGATTTTCAGGAATTGCAGTTCTTGAATCATGCGATCAGCAAACTCAGCAGTCGAAAACCCGCCTCCTGGTCGGAACATACCACCTTCGTCGCCTATGCTGTGAATGAGGCCACGGCCAAAGGTGAATGTGTAGCCCTTGGAGTTTCCTGAGGGGCTCATTTCTGAGCCAGTGCCCAAAGCTTTTCGCTCGACACTTGACCCATCGATCTTCACTTCAAGTTTGCTGACCTTTTGGAATGCCCAACAACCCATCTTCACTTGACCAGTGAGAGCAAGAAAGAGAGCATTGTTCCGTGACTCTTCTCTATTCAGCTCATCTCCCAACGTTGATGGGATGGTCGAAGGCACCGCAGGTGCGTTGACTTTGGCATCGTTGACGAGTGCCTCAACCTCATCTTGTGGAATTGCACACGCTGGGTCATCCATTTTTTGATCCAGACGGCTCAAGTTGATCAAATGGCGGCCACCCTCAAATGAGAGATCGCCTTTGGAAAAGAGTATTTCACCGTTTTGAACGATCTGAAATTGGCCAAACGCATTAACTCTGTTTTGTGTCGAGAGGCATTGCGATGAATCTTCGGGAACGAGCACAACTTCCAGATCGCTGAGCTCTAATAGTTTTGGCGAGCGAATTTGCGCAAGCAAAGATTTTGGTGGCGTCCTCAGATTGGGGCTACATGAGTCAGGAGAGCGAGGCCCCCATGTGAGAACTTGATCAACACCTTCACCGACTTCATTCGTACGCCACGAACCGCCTTTCGTGCTCAAATAAATTCTATTGCCGGGTGGGGGGGTAACGCTAATTTTGTAACTCACACCGAGAACTGCGTTGGGGTCGACACCGGAAATACAACCAAGAACTTTGTCACCGTCATCAGGAATAAGAGGAGTGGCCAAAGCGCACTCGCGGACTTGCTTTTGATAACGGACGCAAAGTGAATTGTTTACTTCTTTTAACTCTACCAGCTCCTTGAGCTTCTTAGCTTGTTGCTCTTGAGTGAGGGCAATACTGTTGAGATCCGCATTACTTCCGGCGCTTTTCGGCGCTGAAGTTTGCAGTTCAGGCGCGCAAGCGAAAACGGCAAGCGGCAAACCAAGGACAAGTGCTTTCATGATGACACCCTCTCTAGCAGCAGTGATACATTTGAAGCTCTATCGGTATTTGTTGGGTATTCTTGAATGAAGACTGGAATTTTCTTTTTATTCAGGTGGTTATAAAGGAGCGTGTGAGGCGAGCTCTGCGGATCACGTTTGTGCTGTCTTACCCGTTGACCACAAAAGTCTGTATGGAATCGCCAAAAATGAGCAACACTTGAGTTATTTTTTCAAGTGTTGCTCAACTGCCTGATATATTTTGGGTGTAAAAGCCTATACCAACCCGAGATAGGGTTGGTTGTTGGTTTAGAAAAAATCTTTGAGAATTCCTTCGAGGCCTGAAGGTTCGGAGTCATGAGTAGCCACCATTGCGACCGACTTTTCAAAATGCTGGTGTTCCACGGATGCCTTTTCGAATCCAAAACGCTCAAAGTAGCGAACGCCGATTTCAGAATGCAGCACGAACGACATGTCTGGGTTCTCATGCCGGAGCAGAGCCATGACGGCATGCATGAGGATCGTAGCATGGCCTTGTTTGCGATGTTCCGGATGAGTGGCAAGCCAAGCCAGTCCGGTCGTGTCTGCAGTGAACCGCAAGGTGTTCACTGTTGAGAGTATTCCGCCTTCGGTATTTTCCAGAACATAGCGCTGGCCGCGCATATGATTGAGGTTGCCGTTGTAGGACTCTATGAACTGACTCTGACTCTGGCCGTCTCCCCACGCGTCGTAGCCAAAACTCAAAATTTGCTTGGCTTCATCGAGTGCAAGCTTTCGAACGACGGCTAGCGGAGAGAATCGTTTTCCACCGCGAGGGCCACCATTGTCAAAGAACATGCTCGACGGACGAACCCACATGCTGTTGTGGGGATTGTCGTAGAGGGCAATATAAACTGTTTGACTCTCCATCGATTCGGAGTGCAGTGCCTTGCCGAGTGTCAGGTAGTGCATGCCTTTATGATGCTGATAAATTGTCCACATAGAGTGTGTGCACCTTCCTTGGTCTCATGAGTTCCGCTCTTTATCCTGATTCAGTGAGTGTAGCACATTAAATTGCACCAATGCGACCACCATCGACCTGAATGCTTGTACCCGTGATGTAGCCTGCCTCACGGCTGGCCAAAAAGACAATCGTGGCTGCCAGTTCCTCAGCCTTGCCAAAGCGCCCCATCGGGACTTGTTTCATCCATGACTCCCGAACAGAATCGACGCTCGCATTCAGTCGTGTAGCAGATGCCTGTATGAGGCTTTCGAGTCGCTCTGTCTGAGTAAATCCGGGTAGAACGTTGTTTACAGTGATCCCGCAAGGGGCGAGTTCATTTGACAGTGTTTTTGCAAA
>JBEAPS010000428.1:0-2605 GCA_041164285.1 Pseudomonadota bacterium | reverse complement strand
CACTCATTCCTGCCGGTGGTAAGACCCTGATTGTCGATGTGCGTCAAGCGAAGATATATGCCAAACCGTAGTCCATATCTGCTCCCGTTCAATCATGACTGCCGTCGAGAAGTGACTGGGAGCGGGCCGGTGTAATGGGAGGCGCGCGCACGGGAAGTCCCAACACCGACCAGTCGTTGAACCCAGCGGCATTGGATGCTTGGGCAAATCGCGCTGCAATCAACGCATGCTGGGCAATCTACGAATACCTCAAGACCGAGGGGGGGGGTGTGGCTCAGGAAAGTGGCAGCCTGCCAATATCATCAACCGCATAATGATTCAGATCGACGGGTCCTAAATCATCTTGATATGGGTCACCACCAGTGCCGCCACCCTTCAGTTGCGATTTGGGACTGAGTTTGTGCGTCGTGCATGAAGCTAAAAAAGCACCAACAATCAAAAATAGAAAAGTATACTTTCCCATTCACCTCACCCTCATAGAGAACACGCTGAGATATTTACTCCGTTACGGCTGACTTTAGTTCATCTAATGTCTAATTCGTTGCCGGAGTTTACAGTCGCCACTGCGAGCAAAAGAAGAGGCATAAAACACTGTAAAATATAAGTTTTTTAGGTGGTTCTACTTAGAAAATCAGGTCATCTTCGGAACGTAAGGCATCTCCAAGATGCGGCAGCAAGGAGTACGCCAGCTCGGTTTGGATTCTGCACCGCTCAGCGAAGCGAAGGGAGTGGAGGTTGCTTCAGCCCAAAATTCTTCTCACAAACGAACCAGCTCGTAGATGCTCTTGGAGGGCAGATTGGATCGACACTCCAAAATATCCGGCTCGTTTTCCAAGAGCTGCGGGCGCCGTTTTCTGATTATTTTTGATATGCAAAATAAAATCAAGAAAAAACGTAACTAAACTGTAACATACAGTTTTCATATAATAAAAAATAAAAGTTTATTTGCATTAAAATATTGACGATAATAATATCAGGAAGGCTTCGGGCTTTGAGTCTTCTCACCAAACTCGATGAGGTAAGGAACTCAATATGAGATACCATGCACTTTTTGCAATCATTCCCCTTTTTGGTACCGCTGCTTGCGGTAAAATTGGCGATATTGTCAATCCAGACTCGCCCGACTCAGATGCTCAAGAGAAATTTCAGGTGATTGTAAATGGAGGAAGTGGCAGCGGTTATTATGCCCCAGGTCAAACCGTGACCGTTTGGTCAGGCGTCTCCACCCAAAAAGAGGTAGTCCTTCCCTGGTCAGGAGACTCGCTCTTCCTGAGCACCCCTGTTGAGTGGGTGACCCACTTCACCATGCCGAAGCAGGATGTGGTTCTTCAGGCAAACGTCAAGACGCAGACGCTCAATCTTAAAGTTGAAAAGTACACCGGAAGCACGAAGGTCGAGAAAGACGTTCGTTACTTTTTTCCTGAAAACATGAAGGGACTCGTGTTCATCAGTCATGGCACAGGCGGCACGAGCAAAATCATCGAAAAGCCAGAGACCTTTGCCATTGCTCTTGCCCTTGTCGAAAGAGGATTTGGCGTTCTTTCAACTGAGGCTGAGGAGGCGGTGGCTGGCGACCTCAATGGGGATGGAAAGACAAGATGGCAAACGGGCTTCACGTCTGCAAACGTCGACCTTAAGAATTTGTCCGTGCTCGTGCAGGGACTCGAGAACAGAGGTCTGATCACAGCGGCAACGCCGAAATTCGCACTTGGCATGTCCAATGGCGGAGCGTTTAGCCACTTTCTTGGAGCCGTATCAGCCTCCTCTATTGCAGCGTCTTTTCCAAAGCTGAAGTTCAATGCCGTGTTAGGATATTGTGCTGATGCGACGCAAATCTACAAGAGGAACGACACGAAAACGCCCTCCGCTTGGTACATGTGCGCGGGAGAAGATAACCCTGAGGTCTCTTTGAGCGAAGCAAAGGAGAATGAGGCCCGGGTTCGAAGTCTTGGTGTGCCGACCGAGTACAAAGAGAACAAACCGACTCCGCTCTACGATGAGCGTTTTGCTAGGGTTCCTGGGGTATCCTTGGAGAGCTCCAAAGCCATGGCCGAAGAACTTCGAGCTGCGGGGTATGTGGATGATAAGGGTTTTCTGAACAAAGATGCGGATCAAATAGCTTTGGATATCATTGCTCCTGAGAATGCTTCGCGCTTCCCTGCATTTCTTGCAGTCCCCGGAGACATCGCAAAGAGCCTCAAACAACAGCTGAAGGCAATGCGTGCGGAACACGCTCTATATGCCGACCTTTCACAAAGCAACATTGCCTTCTTCGAGCGATTTCTTCCATAGAGTGAGCTTTTTGAAAAAATGTTCCTATGGCCCAAGTTGTTTTTGAGAACTTTCTCAAAAACAAGGTCAAGGTCGCGTCCGCAGATGCGAAGCAAGCTGCAAAACCGTTTTTGAATGTTAACAGTTATGCATTCATTCCAGACGAGCAAAAGCGCGCAGAACTTGATGCTGAAGGTTTAACACGGGACAAAATCTCAGATGGTCTTCTGCCTAGCGAGTACCTCACCTATCTGCGCGTCGCCCATGGCGGCGGTCGGTGTGTGAACGCAAAGGCAGGCAGTTCCAAGTGTCCGGCACTCGTCCGTGACTTTCA
>JBEAPS010000427.1:0-3882 GCA_041164285.1 Pseudomonadota bacterium | reverse complement strand
GTCTGCTCAGTTTGTCAATGAGTTGGGCAATGAGAGGTTTCACAATTGTTTTCGCGAGTTGGAATTGGTCACGGTGAAAGGACGTGCTGAGCCTATTCAGCTTTGGGGTTTAGCGGACGTGAGATAGGAGGAACTGACCACGGTAGTTGCAGAGCCGCAGCTTCTCGAAGTTCGTGAACCCTATGAAGATAGAGTTGTGTTGTGGTGACTTGGGAATGGTTGAGTAGTGCTTGGATTTCAACCACTGGTACCTGACTCAGGTGAAGTTGAGTTGCGAGAGTTGCGCGACATCCATGTGGCGAAAATGGGCGACTAATGCCTGCTGCACGTGCTGCATTTTGAACTATGCGGAAAACATGACTGCGATGAATACTTTGATGAGGCCGATTTTCTTGGCATTTTCTCACTGCAGGAAAAAGCGGATCTGTGAGCTGAGGCATAGGATGTGCGCGCGAAATGAATTGAAGAAGTACATGGGCAGTGTCTGGATGAATAAGTGGATTATGCTGCTGCCCCCCTTTTGCCATAAGATGAAGGCGAATGAGATCGCCCTCGCGAGAAATGTCTTTAAGTTTGAGTGCACATAACTCAGAGACGCGCATTCCCACGGTAAATAGTAAAACCAAAATGCACCACTCCAACTCGGCTTTCATGAGTTGCCGCATTAACTTTGAATTATGTGAATCCTGCGCCGATCGCAGCTGAAGTAGTTTTGATTTGCTCGAATTTAAAATACTTTGAATTTCATCACTAGATAGAATGGAGGCATGACTTTGACGTCGTACTCTAGGACGGGAAATGTGTTCAAAAGGATTCAAAGTGATCAGTTTGCGCTGTAGTGAAAATTCAATCATTGACGCGAGTGAGCATAGTTTTCTTGCAACAGATGAGCTTGTCACTCTGCGGCTGCTCTCATCAAACTTAGAGTGCTTTTTGTTGAGGCTGTCTCGCCAGAGAAGTATGAGTCTTTCAGAAATCTCTTCTATTCGTTTAATTTCATTTTCAGTGTTTAGGCAAAAGTTTAGAAACTCGTGAATATCTCGACCGTAAGCCCTTCGCGTGTTCTGTGATGGCTGTGCGATCAGGAAGTGACTTAGTACACAAATGATAGTTGAATCGATTGGTCTATTTGCCCAAGAAGCCAAAGTGTCTGCGTTAACGCGTTTAAGTAGTGTCGATGAGGGTGTTTTTTTTGTCAAAGTTGCAGTCACAGCATTAAACCTCTTCCTTTTATCTTAACACGCTAGACTCATACTGTGTAAGTGGTGGTCAACTTAAATTGTTGGCCTATGTCAAATGGTGTGGCGTTTACTTTAAAGTAAGCAAAAAAGTGTGGTTTAGTTTATGCAGGTGAACGTTTGTACAAAAATGTATTTCAGGGGCGTGCTCACATGTTGACATGGTTGAAGTGGGGAATTGGAGCAATCGTTGGAATCGTTGCACTCATCTATACTGTTCTTATTGGCTTCTTGTGGTGGGGAGAGCGACATGACAAGCCGCCTGAGTTGAGGGCTGATCCCGTTTATGTGCGTTCACAGCAGCCTCACAGCATGCAACTGCTCAACGATGGGCTAGTCAGTTTGAGGCATCGCATTGACTTAATTGAGTCTGCTCAACAGTCTATAGAGCTTGAATTTTTCATTTATGAATTAGACACAGCCGCTAGAATCATAACTACAAAGCTCATTGACGCTGCAGGTCGAGGGGTAAAAGTGCGGTTACTAGTCGATTTTTCGGCACCTGTCTTCAAGCTAGGCCCCCGTTATGCTGAAGCTCTGCAAGCAAAAGGCATCGAGGTTCGATATTACAACACAGCAAGTTTATTTCGATTTGTCAGCATTCAACACCGCAGTCATCGAAAATTACTCATCGCTGATGGCAAGCGCGCCATAACGGGTGGGCGAAATATTGGTGACGATTACTTTAACCTTTCAACGCATTATAACTTTCTCGATAGCGACGTTCTGATTGAGGGACCTGTTGTTGCCTCGATGCGTTCGAGTTTTGATTATTACTGGAATGCGCCTCTGGCCGAACATTCGGGCCGTGTGGAAACAGAGGCCAATGATTCATTCAATGAGAAATTGTTCGTTGCAGATGATGAGCTTCAGATAATTGTTGATCGAGTCAAAGAGGCAACAAATCAAAACGCCGCAGAGGTAAGAAAGCACACGTGCAACGATATTGCATTTGTGACCGATTACAGTGGAATGTCTGCATACAATAGACAGGTCTTTAAGCGACTCGTAGAATTCCTCGGAGAAGCTAAGTCTGAACTTATTGGAGAGTCGCCTTACTTCGTCCTACGAGCTGACGGTCTTGAGCTACTCCAACAAATGAGCGCACGAGGGGTTCGGCAAACCTATCTGACCAACAGTCTATCATCTACGGATGCTTGGTATACATCGTCGGCAATGACGTTTAGTTTTTCTGGGTTGCGGGCCGCCAATATTGATATTCGCCTGTTTGAAGGTAGGCGACAAGAGAACTCTCTTTTGCTACCCAACCTTGGTTCAGAACGCTGGGGGGTTCATGCGAAGCGAGCGGTAATCGATAGAAAGCACGTCGTGATAGGTACCTATAACGTCGACCCGCGTTCTGCGAATTTTAATTCAGAGTTGATGCTTATTTGTCGCAATAACGAGGAGCTTGCAATTGAGATGCTCAGTGATATTGAGAGCCGAATCTCAGGTTCAAGAACATTGTTTGAAGGAAATGCGAGTGCGTTGAGTTCATTAATTCAAAATGCTGAATTAGGGCAAAAGCTGCGTTTTCTACTAGCAATGCCCATTGTCTACGTCTTCGATATTTTGCTTTGATTGTGAAAGTGTCAACGCGGTGGCAACGTCAATTGTGGAAGATTCTTTACTCATGAACCACAGCAGCCAGCTAGAGTTTTTCCCTCTATGGAGCTGTGAAGATTTTCCTCTCGAGCTTCCGGAGGGGCACCCGTTCCCAAACAATAAATATCCCCTACTCGAAACTATTTTGGCTCAGTCGGGATTTGCATCGCAAATTCGTCGCTGTGGCAAAGTAGATAGGCGAATGCTGGAGCAAGTGCACTGCCTGAACTATATCGACAGGGTTTTAAGTTTAAGTCTTTCTGATGAAGAAAAACGGAAAGTAGGTTTTCCTGTTGGACAGAAATATCTCGATCGTGCGCTGGCCTCGGTTGAGGGTACGTTAAGCGCAACTCGTTCTTTGTTGAAAGATGGGGGTTTGCTCGCAGGTGTCCTTGCGGGTGGCACACATCATGCATTTCGAGATCGTGGAGAGGGCTACTGTACTTTCAATGATATTGCTGTTTCTACGCAGTTTGCGCTCGTTCATGCGTTGGCGCGTGTGCTTGTCGTTGATTTGGATGCACATCAGGGCAATGGCACTGCCTCAATTTTTGCCCGTGAGCCTCGTGTGTTTACTTTTAGTATGCATGCAGAGGAAAATTACCCGAGGCAAAAGGAAAAGTCGACTCTTGATATTGGATTGCCGTTAGGAATCGGGGATGCTGAGTATCTGAATATTTTGAAGGACAACTTAACCGATATAGTGCGCTATTTTAATCCTGATTTGGTATTTTACCAAAGTGGCGTGGATGTGCTTGCCGCTGACCGATTTGGGCGGTTGGGGTTGAGTCTTGACGGATTAAGGCTGCGTGACACTCATGTGTTTGATACTTTGTTAAAATACGAGATTCCCTGTGTGATCACAATTGGCGGAGGATATCAACGTGATCATGCTGCAGTGGCTCGCGCTCATGCTCAGACTTTTATGGCAGCTGCACGAAGCCTTCGCCGGTATCAGATTCAGGATGAACGGAGTAAGTGATGAGTCGAAAATTCCAAATCCACTCAACTTTTTGTCTTGCCTTTGCGATTGTATTTT
>JBEAPS010000426.1:0-6053 GCA_041164285.1 Pseudomonadota bacterium | reverse complement strand
CCCGCAGCCATCGCTAGCGGGTTTCCGCTGAGAGTTCCCGCCTGATAAGCTCGCCCAAGGGGGGCCACATGCTCCATCACACTTCGTCGTCCGCCATAAGCTGCTGCGGGCAAGCCACCGCCTACAATTTTACCGAATGTCCAAAGATCCGGTTGAACAGAAAAAGCTTCAGCAGCTCCTCCGCGAGCTACTCGAAAACCCGTCATAACCTCGTCAAAGATGAGAACGCTACCATGTTTGGTGCAAAGATCGCGCAGTTGTTGCAGGAATCCCGCTGCTGGCAAAACCAATCCCATATTGGCTGCCATAGGCTCAACGATGACCGCTGCAATTTCACTGCCCCAATTGGCAAAAATCTCATCAATGCCATCAGCAGAGTTATAAACGCCAACAATGGTGTCCTCGACGCTGCCATGTGGCACCCCAGCAGAGCTTGCCTCGCCTAAGGTTGCTAAGCCACTACCGGCCTGCACCAAAAGACAATCTGAGTGGCCATGATAACAACCTTCAAATTTGACAATCTTGGCACGTCCCGTAGCAGCGCGCGCAACGCGAAGTGCACTCATTGTGGCTTCTGTTCCACTGCTCACAAAACGCATCATTTCCAACCCAGGAACCCAAGATTGAATTTTTTCAGCAAGAAGGACTTCCTCTTCGCTCGGAGCCCCGAAAGTCAGTGCACGGGCAAACTGACGCTCCACAGCCGCTAACACTTCTGGATGAGAGTATCCGAGAATTAGCGGTCCCCAAGAGCCGCAAAAGTCTATGTAGGTGTTGCCGTCGACATCTGTGAGGTTTTTGCCACGGCCATGAGAAAACACAATCGGGTCACCCCCCACACCTCGAAATGATCGCACCGGTGAGTTCACACCACCGGGAAAAATCTTCCTGCTGCGGCTCATTAACTCGGCAGACCTCTGTCGGCTCATGTTCATTTCTGACTCCAAGTGATGTTAAGCTTCCGGATAGTGATTCAAATCGCTGATACGATAAGCGCTCAACCAGGGGAGAATCAAGTCAAATGGGTCAGCTGTTCACAACTTCAGCTCAGCAATTGCACCGAGCAATGAACATTGCAGTTCTGAGCTGCGTCGGATGGGCAGTTTTCACCCAGTGCATACAAAAACCCCAATCGTCTCTGAAGGACACTCAAAATGCCACGCAATTGAGTGCCTCTGGTTTGGAGCCAATGGAAGTTAAATTCACCTTCACATACCCAGGAATTAACGGTCAGCTTTACCCAGTTCACATGAGTGCAAACTTTGAACCCCAACTCGATGCGAACAAAGCTCTCTGGAATTCCGTGATCGTGAGCGACGGAGGACTTCTTAATGCAAATAATGAAAGTAAAACCATCAAACCAGACAGCAACCTCGCTCTCAGCTATGTGGCTTCCGACAATCCCGATATCTTGACTTTCAACTCTGGAAACCCTGAAATCGGGAGAGGACTTTCACTCAAGTTACAGAGGGTGAAAGTCAGCGGCATTCTCACCTGGAAAGCAATTGGCTTGAGATACTTCGGATACTCAACAGATATCGAAGACAGCCACCAGATACCTAATTGAAGCAGTTGAGTGTATCCTTCACTCAACAGACTCTGCCAATTGACGTTTGACCGCAGCGCCCAGCAACTCCCGAAACAGCGGGTGCGGCTTGGTGGGACGACTCTTGAGCTCAGGGTGATATTGGCAGCAAACAAACCAAGGGTGCGAGCTGAGCTCCATGACCTCTGCCAATGTCCCGTCAGGGCTTTCACCCGCAACAATAAAGCCACTTTCCTCAAACTTAGTTCTGAACTCTGGATTGAACTCGTAGCGGTGCCTGTGCCGTTCGCTGATTCTATCAGCTCCGTAGGCGTTGTAAGTTTTAGTGGAACGGCGGACAACGCAGTCGTAGGCCCCCAAACGCATACTACCGCCTTTTCGTTCCACCTTTTGCTGGCTGTCCATGAGGTGTATGACTTTATTTTTGGAGTTTGGATCTAACTCCTCAGAATTTGCATCTGCAATTTTAAGAACATTTCTTGCAAACTCAAGACATGACAGCTGCATTCCAAGACATATCCCAAGAAATGGAATTTGATTTTCGCGAGCAAACTGGATGGCAGCCATTTTGCCTAGAATTCCTCGATCCCCGAATCCACCAGGAACTATAATTGCCGCATAGTCAGAGAGTAATTCGTGCGCATTTGAAGCAGAAATTTGTTCCGAATCCAGACCAACAATCTCAATTTCAGCTTCGTTGGCAATACCGCCATGAGTCAGTGCTTCATAAAGAGACTTGTAGCTATCCCGCACACCAAGGTACTTACCAACAACCCCTACTTTTAGAGAGTGCTTGGGCTTTTCCAATCGCTCAATAATTCGGTTCCAGTCGTCCAAGTTGGGTTGAGCTGTCCAAATCCCCAACTGCTCGGTGATGCGCGCATCAAGACCCTGTTCGTGATAAATAATGGGCATTTTATATATATTATCAACATCGAGTGCTTCAAAAACACAATCTTTTTCAAGATTGCAAAATAGCGAAATTTTTTCCCGAACGTCCTGCGACATAGGCTGGTCTGCCCTGCAAATCAGGATGTCTGGCTGGATACCAATCGACCGCAACTCCTTGACCGAATGTTGCGTCGGCTTTGTTTTGAGTTCGCCAGCAGCCCTGATGTAAGGCACGAGTGTGACATGGATAAAAAGTGAGTTTTCCTTCCCGACATCATTACGAAACTGACGAATTGCCTCAAGGAAGGGCAAGCTTTCGATATCACCGATGGTTCCACCAACCTCAACTATAGCTACGTCAGCACCTTCAGATGAGTGAACAATATTCTTTTTAATTTGATCGGTGATGTGGGGAATCACCTGAACCGTACCACCAAGGTAGTCGCCACGTCGCTCATTCGAAATCACTGTGTCGTAAACCTGCCCAGTGGTGAAACTATTACGCTTGGTCAAGTTTGCTTTTGTGAAACGTTGATAATGTCCAAGATCGAGGTCGGTTTCGGCGCCGTCATCGGTGACAAAAACCTCACCATGCTGGAATGGGGACATGGTGCCGGGATCCACATTGATATAGGGATCCATTTTTGTCATGGAGATGCGCAAGCCGCGGGTTTCCAGAAGTGCGCCCAAGCTGGCCGCAGCCAGACCTTTACCGATACTCGAAACAACACCGCCCGTCACGAAAATGAACTTGGTCGAATGTTGCCCAGTCCTCCGACCCGCACTTTTTTGGTGAAACTGCATGGAAGCCCCCAGAAAACTATGAAAGTTTGACGGGTTCACTCTCTACCCCAAATCTACACTCAAGGGAAATTCTTGCCCGCGCAGATTTCCGAGGCACTGCTAAAGTTGAAATCGGACGTTGCAGTGAGGTGCTCAGAATGAACCACGATGTCTTTGGAATGCATAATATATCAGCATCTAATCCAGCTGGCCCGACCACTGAACAGGTCATATCGACACTTTTAATGAGTTTCGTTGAACGTAAAGTAAGCCCTCAGACCATTGCAGACGTGGTGAGGGCACAGGTTACCGAAAACGGGATAAGCCCTGACTCGCTCAATATTCCAACGTGCAACGGAATTATTGAGGTTCTGACTTCAGCCTCGAGCATCGGTGACAGCACCGACCTGCTTTTTTTCATCTCTGGCCATCGCCAGTTCCCAGAAGGACTATCACCCAAGGCAGCTCTCACTGGGCTTGCTTACCTTTTCCGACGGGTGCAGGTCTACCTCAACCATTCAGACGCATTCACACGTCGCCTTTTCCTCAACACCGTTGAGGGATTTGTGCAAAGAGTCCTCGAGTTGCTCGAAAATGGAGAAGATGAGCTCAACCATGCAGACAGGCTCCGTCTCATCAATGTTCTTAAAACGAATGACCCTGGACTCACGAGACTGGCAGCAGCCTCGCAGCAGGTTCACAAACTAAAAGAACTGCTGCTCGCTCCTGTGAGCAGAATAAGTGCAGCGCTGGGCAATGCAGCGTCACTCACCAGCAAGGCGGTTTCCCCTGATCAAGTCATTCAGGAAATTTCAACGACCGCTGACCATACTCTTGCGCTCAAAGGGGTCAACGCATTCAAAATTTCATCTCAATTTGGTGGACACCTCTGGAAATTGCAGAACTATGAGGTTTGCCTCGCCTTCTTGGATGACGTTGCCATGTCCGCATTCCAGGTCAGCTTTTTCTCGGAATGGTTTTTCGATGGGTTGTTCCGAGAGGCAGCCCTGAACCCGTCAGCTGAGCAAACAGTTCTACAACTCATGCGCAGGGTGGTCTTGTCGAGACAAGCCGACATGTCGGTCATCAAAGGACTTGTTCGTTCGCTTCAGAGAGACGTCAGCCAACTCCATCTTGAATTCCAAAACCAAAATACTGGTCCTGGTATCACTCAAAAATCGAACGCATTGATAGCCCAGTTTTTTCTTTGTCTTTTGCCCGCAATCGAACAGAATCAACAGCTCTATGGGCGGCAATTCACCTCATGGGCGCTCCAGCTTCCAGTCCATCCGCCCGAAACCCGCATTATTACACGGTCACAATGGCAATGGCTGAGAACACTTTCATCGAAAAAATGGGAAGAAGATTTGCGCGAGCCTCCAGCATGGATCATCACACACGCCAGCAGGTTTGCCGCACAGATATTTCTTATGGCACCAAACTTCTGTCTCCATGATTTTGCATTGTCTCTATTTGAAAAACTCTACGTCGAAAGCCTCACTCCACAGTTTCAGTTCACTAGACATCATGTTGACTACGTGGAGTACCTCATCAGAGCACTTCGTAAAAAATCGCCATTTTTTGCGAGCCGACCTGAAACACTTGCTGCCCTCAAGGCTCTAGGTGTCGCTACGCCACACGAAGAACAATTGCTACAGCTGGCGAGCACCAGGGCAAAAATCAGTGTGCGAAGCGGAGGAGACTCAGGCAAGGAGAACGACTTCCTGAATGAATTGGCTAATTACGGAGCACAAAGCGAACATTATGGACAAAACCAAGTGTCGCGCACATTGAATTTCATGATACGTGCAGCTAAAGACAGCTCGCGCCAACCAGCTCATGCGCGCATTCCGATTTCAAGTCAGGGCGCGAATGCACCCAAGACTACGGTGGGCAGCCCGCAGGCAAGTTAATTGAAAGCTCCTTGATATGTGTGGATTCTCGGGTCTCATCGTTGCGGAACACTCGCATGAAGCTGCAAGCGAGTGGAAATCGCGCTTCCAGACGGCTGCGAAAAAAATTTCACATCGTGGCAGCGATGACAACCGGCTGATTCAGTTTCGCTCTCTCTTCTTGCACCATTTCAGACTCGCGTTCCAGGATCTTGCAGCGGGCAGACAACCGATGCTGAGTTCTGATGGTTGCTTTGCGATCACATTCAATGGTGAGGTTTACAACCATTTTGAACTCAGAAAAGAACTGGACAAACGACACAATTCAATTCACTGGAAAACTCTGAGTGATACTGAAACCATTCTTCAAGGTTGGCTTCTTGAAGGCGAAAGTTTTTTTGAACAACTCGAAGGTGAATTTGCATTTATAATTGCCAAAACAGACGGCAGTGAATGGATTGCACGACGGGATCACTTCGGCGTAAAACCACTCTTTTTTCAATTTGCCAATGTGAACACACGAGCATTTTCAATTGCACAAAAAAAATACAGTACGCAATCTGCTCTTGTTTCTTTTTCTAGCGAAATTAAAGGCCTGCCCGGAAAAAAAAACATGGAACAGAGATGGCGCATTGCGCCAATTCGTAGGGCTGTTTGAACCCATCTGCACTCCATTTGAAGAAATCATTCAGTGTCCGCCCGGTGGCACAATTAGAGGAACACTCTCATCAGATAGTGAGAGCCCGATGTTTGAAATTATTGTCATTCCTAGAAATTCAGCTATCAGGAGGGGTGAAAAGCGCTCGTTTTGGGGGGAGTCTACTCTCTCAGAAACGCTTTCGTTGTTCCGAGAAAATCTAAGCCAGTCTGTTGCAGACAGACTCCTCTCGGATGTCGAGCTGGGAGTTTATCTCAGTGGAGGACTCGACTCAAAAGCAGTT
>JBEAPS010000425.1:0-4964 GCA_041164285.1 Pseudomonadota bacterium | reverse complement strand
CGACTGCACCAAGTTCGACAAGGTCAGGAGAGTAAAACAGCGAGACACCCTCATCGAAACTGAGTCG
The DNA here is from genome assembly GCA_041164285.1 of Pseudomonadota bacterium. Lineage (GTDB taxonomy): Bacteria > Bdellovibrionota_B > Oligoflexia > Silvanigrellales > Silvanigrellaceae > RFOM01. Next base: position 4,897 of record JBEAPS010000425.1, on the reverse strand, counting down.
TTCGCCTCGCAATGCTTTTTCCAAAGCTCGCTGAATCTCTTGGTACCGGGCGCGCGCACCCTGGCTCTTCTGCGGCACGGCATGTCGGCCGTGCGGAACATGGGGAGCGCTGCAAGTCACTGATTCCATGGGGTGCCTTTCCTATCAATTTCGGACTTAGACTGATACCATCCTTTTCGTTCGACTCAAATGGGTTTGACCACCGTCAATAATTTCGACCGATTGACCTCATTGTCGGGTGAAGTTAAGCCGATAGACCCAACGCATGGGATTCGAATGCACCGGCTCAGAGGAGGGCTGAAATGCCAAACATTGGATTTAGTGAATTATTAGTGGTGTTTGCAATTGCATTACTCATTTTCGGAAACAAACTCCCGACCATCGGCAAATCACTGGGAGAGGGCATCCGTAACTTTAAGAAGGGGCTCGACTCCGGCGACGACGAAGCCGCCGACAAGCCAGCACAAAATGCTCATCAGGGCTCTGCACCGAATCAACAACACATGAATGCTGCCCAAATGCAGCCAGGGTCACTTCAGGGGGCTCAAGTTCAAAAGCAAGAAAGCGTTGATTACGTTGACGTTGAGCACCGCGACTCAGGCAAATGATGACGGGCTCCAATCTGGCTGAAAAAATTCCTCAGCGATTGGTTTTTTTTCTCGGAAAGGGTGGAGTGGGGAGAACCACACTGGCCTCTTCGTTCGCACTTGCATGCGCTGAACGTGGTGAAAAGACACTTATCGTTCAATGGGCACTGCACGACGCAGTGTCGCTTTTGTTTTCTAAGCCGGCTGCGGGTCATGATTCATCATCCATTGCTCCTAATTTATGGACAATGAACTTTTCCACTGATGAAGCTATCCGAGAGTATTTCATCGATCATCTCAGGCTCAAGCTCATTTACAACCTTGTCATTGAGAACAAGCACGTTCAAAGACTGATTCATGCAGCTCCAGGCGTTCAAGAGCTCTTTTTTCTTGGCCGACTGTTCTGGCTCGTGTGCCTGTCGGAAGAAATCAGAGGAACCCGTTTCGACAGGGTCGTCGTAGATGCTCAAGCAACTGGTCATGGTGTCTCGCTGTTCACAATTGCTCCGACGATAGCTCAATTTGGCATGACAGGTCCTCTCGCCACTGAGTGCGATCGTGTTGCTCAGATGTTGGCCGACCCTCGGCTTGTGTCTGCTGCGCTAGTTACAATCCCTGAAGAGTTGCCGGTCGAAGAAACTCTAGAGTTTTTGCCAAAAATAAAGTCCGACCTCGGTAGAGAGCCAGGTGCTTTGTTCATAAACAGATCGATTGCTCCTTTTGCACTCGCCACTCCAGATGCATTGAATGAAAACCATCCATCACTCGTTTGGCGGCCGTACCTAAACAACGAACTCTCATTTAATGCGGTTAGCGTGCTACATCGTGACTTGCGGAAGCGAGACACGTTTGAGAAATTTTTACGGCGTGAGGTGAGTAAAAGTTATCCCGACATGCCTGTTTATTCTATACCGGATATCGGACTTTCAGATCCTGAAGCCGCAGCTCCTTCTGTTCTACAGCAGGTAGCCAAGGCCTTGAGTCACAGCCTAAATTCAAGTGCCTCAGAAAATTCTATCACTGCTGCTCGCTTTACAGACAGCCTCGATATTAGCGAGGATCAAAGGTGATGTTTAAAAAGAAAGACAATGGAGCGAGGCGCTCTAAACCTCGATTACACATCTTTCTCGGTGCAGGTGGAGTTGGTAAAACAACTTTGTCAGCAGGCTTTGCACTTGCTCTTGCTCAACAGGGTCGCCACGTTGGTCTTATGTCGATCGACCCCGCAAAACGGCTTCAGGGAGCCCTTGGTCTCAGTGAACTTCCAGAAACTGGAGCACAACTCCACATACCAAATTGTCCTGGTTCTGTGCGTGCCAGTGTGCTCCACATTGGCGACAGTTTGAAGCGATGGGTTCAAGAGGCGGGTCTCCCTGAAGCCAGTCAAGAGCGGCTCTACAAAAACACTCTTTTTAGAGCTCTCGCGGAGCGCCTTGCAACTGCAACCGATACATTTGCCGCTGTGCGCATGGCAGAATGGCCTGAGCGAGAAGAGGGGCTCACTGATTTAGTTGTTGACACGGCACCAGGAATTCATGCGATTGATTTTCTCTCCAAGCCGGAAAAACTTGCAGCGTTTCTTGATGGAAAACTCATTGATTGGCTCAAGTGGTTTGCTGCCGAAAACAACACCCCAGTGGGATTGATTCAACGCGTCGTGAAGGGCGGAGCGAAACGTGTGCTCGAAGGGCTATCTGAGTTGGGTGGCCAGCACTTCATGCTTCACTTTGCAGAGTTTTTGATTTTACTTGACGATGTTTTTGCGCGGATGATGTCGCGGCTTGAATTTTCAGGATCGTGGCTGCGCTCAAGCGAGACTCATTGTTACGTTGTTACCTCGGTGCGCTACGATGCGGTTCAAGTCGCTGCAGAACTCAGTAAAACTTTAAAAAGCTTAAAAATGAACCCGAGTGAAATCATTATTAATCGTGCATTTCCTGAAGATTTAGCCAACGACAAAAACTTCAATGAAGTTCTTGCCAGCATGCGTCAACAACAGGATGCCTCGTTTTTTGCAAACTATCTCGATAATTTTATAATCATTCAGAGACGAGTTCAGGATCAGCTCAGCCGGGCTGCTTCCTCAGTTGTGACTCTGCCGGTTGCTGAACACCTCGACGCTCAGCAGGAGCTTAGGCAGGCTGACTTAATGGCATTGGGACAACGTATTATTGAGCTTTCCGGAGAGCCTCCACCATGATTGAAGTTGCGCTGCGTGGCCTGGAAACCTTAGGTGGAGTGGTACGCGGACGCATCATTGGCTTAGGAAAGTTTACGCTTCTTCTCCGAGAAGTTTTTTTCTGGCTTATGCGACCACCTTTTAGAGTTCAGCTCATCTTTAAGCAGTTCGAATTTGTCGGCAACAAATCTCTTTCAATTGTTACCCTGTCCTCTCTGTTTACTGGCGCTGTTTTAGGCCTGCAAATTGGCAAGATTTTCGGAATTTTTAAAGCTGAAGGTCTCATGGGAGCAGCCACTGGCAAGGCGCTGGCTTTAGAACTTGCCCCTGTCATGTGCGGCTTTATTGTTACTGGACGAGCCGGCGCCGCAATGGCTGCAGAAATCGCGACAATGAGAGTCAATGAGCAACTTGATGCAATGGAAGCGATGGGCGTATCTCCGATTAGTTACCTCATCGTTCCACGTGTCATAGCAAGCACCCTGATGCTACCTCTCCTCACGGCTATTTTCCTTGCACTCGGTATTCTTGGTTGCTACATCCTCGGGCTGATTATGTTCCGGGTCGACACATCGGTCTTTGTTGCACAGCTCCAGTGGCTCGTTTGGGTATCAGATATTCAAAAGGGAATGACCAAATCTTTATGTTTTGGCTTCATTCTCTCAACTGTTGCCTGCTACAAGGGCTTCTATGCCCGCGGTGGAGCCAAGGGAGTTGGCGAAGCAACTACTCAAGCTGTTGTGACAAGTTTACTTTCAATTCTGATTTTTGACTTTTTCATTTCGTTGGTTCAAATGCGAGGCTGACGAATGAACACTCTCCACCTTCATGACCAGACTGAACCTATTGTTATCTTCGATAATGTTCATAAGTCGTTCGGAAACCAGAAAGTACTGCGTGGTTTGAGTTTCGAATTGCGCAATGGTGAGATTAGCTTCATTATTGGCAGGTCGGGCGAAGGAAAATCAGTCACAATAAAGCATATCATTGGTGTCCTCAGGCCAGATTTTGGTGAAGTGACAGTGCATGGCTGTCCTCTCACTCAGGCATCAGAAACAACATGGATAGCTGCCCGGAAAAAAATTGGCCTCCTGTTTCAAGATGGCGCTCTTTTCGACAGCATGTCGGTAGGAGAGAACGTTGCCTTTCCCTTGCGTGAATTTGAGCGATTGACTCCAGCACAACTTACAAAAAAGGTAGATGAACTCCTCGAGCTCGTTGGCTTGCCCGGAATTGCATCTGCAAAGGTACCCGACTTATCTATTGGTGAGAGGAAACGAGTAGGCTTAGCTCGTGCCCTTGCACTCAATCCATCTCTGCTCCTGTACGATGAGCCCACCACTGGAATGGATCCACTGGTCTCGGAACTCATCGATTCCCTCATTTTGGATATGCAAAAAAAGATCCCTTATCTGTCGAGTGTCGTCATTAGTCATGACATCCAATCGGTTCTTCGTCTGGCAGACCGTATCTTCTTTTTACATGAAGGACGAATGTATGCGACTGGTACGCCCGCCGAATTCATTGCGAACCCAGACCCCACCATTCAACAGTTTCTTGCTGGTTCACTTGAGGGCCCTCTCGGACTGCCGCTCAGCTGAAAGTCGGCAAGCCAGACCGTCAACAGAATGAAATTCTTGCCGACCTGAATTCAAGCACAGAATTTGAGTTCCGATGTTACAGTAAAGAAAAGGGCTAATTGTTTAGCCAGACTGGTACGAAAGAGGGACTGTGTTCGAAAGAAGCGTCACCACAGAGTTGAAAGTTGGCATTTTTACAGTCGTTGCGCTAGCGGCTGTTGGGACGCTTGTATTAACTCTAGAAGGTAACCCGTTCACCTCTCGTGCACAGAAGTTCAATACAGTTCTCCAAAATGTCGGCGGAGTCGGCCCAAGAACTCAGGTGCGCACAAGTGGTGTTCAGGTGGGTGAGGTAGAGTCCATTGATATACTTCCACGCGGTGCAAAAGTTCACTTCAGAGTAAACGGCGATATAATGATACCCAAGGGCTCATACATTGAGCTACGTTCGCGTGGAATACTAGGTGACGTGTATCTCGAAATTGTCCGAAATGTAGACAATAAAGAAGAAATGGAACCTGGTGCTCAAATTCCGCAAATGAAAGAATTTA
>JBEAPS010000424.1:0-3555 GCA_041164285.1 Pseudomonadota bacterium | reverse complement strand
GATGATCAAAGCCGATCGTGTACGCACGTCCATGTGCTCCACCCCCTTACGAGCCTTTTCGGCCCCTCGTCCTTGTCCCTGAGCAGCCTGCCTGAACTTTGACGCAAGTGTCGTGCTTTGATGGAGTTGAGACGAATCATCGTTAATGAGCGCATACCCGAACAGGTGGAGAAATTTAATGGGTCATTTCAGTTTGGTGTTTTTTTGGTGTGAAAATACAAGGCTCAGAAATATTGTTACTTATACGGCTTTAATTTCTGGACTTTTACTGGTCAACGAGTCAGCGACTGCGAATAATTCACAGGTACTGGGCCTTCCAGAAGGCACGCGCCTTGAGCTCCTACTTGCAGGGAGGGGCGTAGTTTGGGGAATCGATTCGCTTTCAGAGACACGGCTGTTAGTCTCTGAAAAACAAGGAGCTATTTCTGTTTTCGAGACTTCGACAAAGCGATTGATTCCAATTTCCGGCGTTCCAGAAGTGAGTACATCCGGACAGGGCGGCCTGCTCGATGTAAAGGTGGGGCCATCGTTCAAAAAAGACTCCCGCATCTTTTTTACCTACTCCAAAAAAATTGAAACTGGAGTCACTACAGCGTTTGCTGTAGCAACCTTAGACCTCAAAAGTAAAAAGTTGTCGGAAGTGAAAGATCTCTTTGTTGGTAAAACGGACAATGGTGGTTCCATTCACTTCGGCTCTCGTATTGCTTTTGATGGTCAGGGACACGTGTTTTTGGGGATTGGCGATCGAGGAGAGCGCGATAGGGCGCAGGAGCTTGATTGGCACAATGGAAAGATAATTCGCTTAAAACTTGATGGTACGATTCCCAAAGACAACCCATTTGTAAGTAAAAAGGGTGCGTTGCCAGAGATATATTCCTACGGTCACCGAAATCCGCAGGGGCTGTATTACTCAACTCGTTTAAAGAAACTCTTCAACTCTGAACATGGTCCGCGCGGTGGAGACGAAGTCAATGAGGTTAAAGCTGGAAAAAACTATGGTTGGCCAGTTATTACTTATGGGCGCGAGTACTATGGTCCAAAGATAGGTGCGGGTGTAAGCCAGATAGGAATGGAACAGCCAATTAAGTATTTTGTACCATCGATTGCTCCAAGTTCATTGATTGTTTATGAGTCTGGAAAAATCCAAGCCCTTAAGGATCGGTTCATTCTCGGCGCTTTGGCACTGCAGCATCTTAATGTTGTGACGTTTGATGGAAAATTGGAGAAACGATACTTAGAGAAACTAGAAAAACGGATTCGACAAGTACACGAGACACCCTCGGGTACACTGTTGTTGGGAACAGACTCAGGAGAGATTTTTCGACTGTCTCCAGAGTTATAAGTTTATAACAACTGTGTTTTCATCCAATCTAGGTACCTGTAATCGCCCTTTGACACACTTAAAACCAGAATCTCGGGAACATCGTAGTTGTGCAAAACTTTTATTCGCTCCGTGACTCTCTCAGTTAAAGCGCCGTTGCACTTTGCGACTAGTTGAAACTCTTTTGTCTCTTTAATTTCGTTTTGCCAACGATACACCGAGTCAATGGCATGGTAGCTTACACACGCAGCGAGTTTCTCCTCTACGAGGACTGAGGCTAGTCTTTTGGCATCTGATTCATTGTCAGTCGTTGTCAGGATAATTATTGGCTTGAAAGCTTTACTTTCCATATATAGACCCCTCTATTTCTTTTTTCGTTTTTGGTTCTGTATGCTTGTCACTTCTTATTTAGACTATCCTGAATAGGAGGTTTCTCATATGTCTCTATTTAATAAGCTGATTGAACTGCATGACCGATGGTTGATTAAAGACAGCGCCCGCGTTAGGCCGTGGTTGAGCTTAGTTTTGGGCGTTGTTGGAATGGCAGGGCTTGTGCTGTGTTGGTTCGTTGATGCAGCCGAGACAAAGTGGCTTGCGGCTATTTCAGGATTTGCGGTCGGGGTTGCAGCAGAAAAATTTGCTCAAGCACAGGTGCGCCGTGTTCAGTTAAAATTCACAGAGTCTGAGCCCATCACTCGACGGTGATTTGAACAATATGGTTTGCCAAATGCTCGAGCCATTCATATTCGTAGAGTAAAATGCTTGGAGCATAGGGTCGTGCATCTTTCTCGTCACTGGTGTAATAACTGTAATTTCCCTCGTGTCCGTAAAATTCGGAGTTTCTGACGTAAAAGACGCCCTTGCCTCGGCAACCTCCTGCTCCCCAGTAACTATCCGAAAGCTTTTTCTGGTTTTCCTTCTGGATAGCGGCCTTCTTCAGTAGGCGTTTTTTTTCCTTTTCCGTATCTGCGGCTGCCGCATCTTGTGTGAATTCATCAACAAGCTCTCCAAAATATCGAATTGAGCTCTCTACAAATCCACACTTTCGGTTAGTGCGATCGTCGTCGTATCCAATGATGTATACTGAGTGCCAGACACTTTCGTGGTTATAAATCACCTGAATGGGAGCTTTTTTGGTTTTCAATGCATCCTTGACCTGTTGAACAATGTCGCGTGGGTTGAGTCCCACATTCCACTCGTTTTCTTCCGGGTCAGCATAAATTACTTCACGCTTGAACTTGGGAAGTGCGATGAGCCCGCTTTGAATCGTTTTAAGTTGATCAAACCAATTGATGTTCACCCCGTAGAGACTGCCCTTGGAGTTGGGCTCAGCAGGGAACACATCACCGTCTTTGTTGAGTTTGTACCAACCCTTTGTAAATGGGTAATGACTATTCAAGGCCGCTTGTTTTGTTGAGTTGAATACTTCTATGCTGTCGGTACGCCAATCTTTCACATTTGCGGAGAATCTTTTGTCTTCCGAGGCATTGATCAAATATCTTTCTGAGAGGTCAAGAGGTCCATTGGGTGCTCTTGATACGTGTGGATTCAAGCGGGCTAGCCACCATTCTGCGATTCCTGTGAGCGACATATAAAGACAAGTACCGCTGTCTCCTTGATGTGGGGATCGCAAAACGTAGGGAACTAACTCGTTGTAACCCCGCAGTGCTTCAATATCTTCTACGATTTCGGGAATATAGTTAGCAGGTGTTGCCTGAGCCAAAAGAGAAGCCGTAGCACATGCAGCTGTAAGACCTATTCCCAGAATGGCTTTTATTTTGAAAGGCAAAATGATCACGTTTCATACCCCTTTCATCGAGCATTGTCTCCTAACAAACGCTGCAGGGATCGCAAACAATTAATTTTAAGATATCGAAATTATTTGAAACTATTTATTAATCCAGTCTCGATGGCCCAGGTCATCAATATTCTCGAGGGATTTAGTCTCGGTTGGGTGAGGCCCAAGCTATTATAGGTATCTGTGGCCTTGACTACTTCTTCCGCCGTACGCGGTAAAGTTTAATATCTGGGTTCGCTGTATCAATTTTTTTCATAAATTAGCCCAAATCGCGGCAATAATATCTGATATCAAATTGTCAATTTTTTGGAACTCTCTGTTTAAAGTGCTTGCATAGTATTTCCGAATCCCTTCCGTCGTTTTTGGATCGAGGTGACGAGGCTCTTGGGCTATTGTGTTGGAGATGCAGCAATGTCAATTAATAAAAGTACCGTTG
>JBEAPS010000423.1:0-2862 GCA_041164285.1 Pseudomonadota bacterium | reverse complement strand
CTCTGATCGGTACTCATTGTTTTGTGTACCAAAAGTATTCACCTTGGTTTGAGTCGTTTTTTCTTTGAAGAGATTAAATCCCGGAAGAAAAATTTCAGCGAGGAGGGTGATCGCTCGAAGTTTAATTGTAAGTCTCCAATTTTGTATGGCGGTATCTTCAAAGTTCACATGCCTAATGCAACATGCAGCAAGGTCAGTGCCACAATAGGAGTGCATTAAGTTACAGCAAATCTGAGGTTTTTTTCATTAGGTGCCAGAAGCACAGGCAAAAGAAGTGACACAATCAATTGATTTGTAGAATGCTTAGACAGAAGCAATACCAATCGGTGAGAGGATAACGAATCTCCGATTTAGTAGAACAGGGTTTCATTGGGGCACTGAGTGTCACTCATTCATATTGTTTGTGCGTTTCTGCCCCAAATGAGTCTTTATTTTGCAATTACAGGCTGCATTGCAGCTCACTTGGCGCAAAGTTTGTCAATTGGACCTTTTTCAATTTAATAATGTCAGTTACGATTCAGACACTCAAAGCGGGGAAGCATGGAGAATTTCATTTATAACTTGTTGCTCAGCGTCTCTGACTCGCCGTTTTTAGTTTTCTCACTTCTTTTTTTAGTGATGTATGCAAGCAGCTTTGGCCTCCCGCTTCCTGAGGAGGTCACCCTTCTGACGTTGGGGTTCGTGGTTTGGGTGAGTCACAATCCCGAAACTGTGGATTCCGCTGCAGCGACTCAAGGGATCAACATTCATCTAGCTGCATGGTTGGCATTTACAGCAGTCATTACGAGCGACCTCATTGTCTTTGAATTGGGTCGTCGATTTGGGAGTCGAATACTGTCGCTGCCATTGTTGAGGAGATTGGCTCAGCCAGAAATGATGCGCAAGGTCAACCATTGGATGGAACGTTGGGGGTTTTGGTCGGCAGGAATTTTCAGATTCACGCCTGGCATTCGATTTCCCGGTCATTTGAGTTGCGGCATGCTCGGTGTCTCGCGCGCGAAGTTTTTTGCGGTAGATGGCTTTGCTGCTCTAGTGAGCGTTCCCACACAAGTGTACCTCGTGGGCTTTTATGGCCGAGACATCATCGACGTCATTAAAAAGTATCAGCCATGGGTTATTGCTGTTTTGGTTCTGGCGCTTGTTATTTATTATGCCAAAGGCCGCCTTTTTTCAGCTGCCCAGAGTAAGGTTCAGTAGTTTCGAAGTTCAGTTCATCTGTGTTGCTTGGGTAAGTGCAAGTGCCATATGAGCCCATATCCAGACTTCGTCGGGCGAGTTTGCGTTTATGCTGTTTGGATAGTGCGCAAATCCGAATTTAACTCGGCGATTGAGTGTCGTCTGCACGCGGATGCGGTTTCCAGCCAAAGGCACGCTTGGCAGACGAAATGAGGCTGCAATTGCATAGCTAATATTATTACACACGTAATTGTTGAGAGGGTCTGCTGCTGTCATAGCCACTGGATGAAAACCTGCCTGCTTATTGAGGTGAGTGAGCTCTCGATTGAGGCGATCAAAGTCAGGGGCAACCTCATGTGCGATCGTGTGCGTATTCCAATTCATTTCAATTGTCGCAGGCAATCCGAGCGCCGGAGGTGCGATCCAGTCAGACTCCGGAGTGTTGACTCCTGTGAGGTATCGACCAGTCGGATCGTATCCTGAAAGCTGACTGGTTTTGTTGATTGCACCGTGCTCAATTCTCATGCCGGTGGGATGCGTTCCGTAGCCGGTCATGAGAATGAAATCGGGTCTGAAATTGTTGGCTTCGTGCATGACAATGGCTGCCGCGAGATCCCATTCAACTGAGGTGTTCACAAGGCAAAGCTCAAGCTCATCGTTTTCAAATCTGATGGTGCGCTGAACAGCACGAGCTCCCAGCGAGCCGGGACTGTCGTCGGGTGTAAATCTAGGTGCACTTCTTAGTGTGGTGCTCCAACCCGCTGATTCAGGCCAGAGTTCGCTGTTTTGAAGAAGTTGGACAACAGCCCCTGAAATATTTGGGCTGCGGTTGAATGGTCCAAAACCCGAAACGAGTACACGTCTGTTTTTAGGGCCTGTCGCAGTGCAACCGCTATTTTTATTGTTGATGTAGTCTTCAAAGCGTCTTTGAGCGCGTGAGTTCCCAAGATATCCCAAATCGGTTTTGAGTTGCGCAGATATTTGACCGCTCTGCGCTGAATTGCTGCTGTGGTGTTCTCTCCCACAAGAGAGAACTGCGCAAGACAAGAGTGCGACGACCATCGGTTTTTTTAGAGTACTCATGGGTGACCAAGTGAGAGTCATGCGAGCTTCCTTGCAATCAAATGGCTCACGGTGTTTGTATTCAATTCACGCTTCAAGTTTGTCCAAACAATCAGACCTTGAAACTCCACTGAGAGAAACACTCTGTCAAGCCATCGCACAATGAGGTGAGTGAGTTGGTATTTTGATAATTGACGCCAGATATTCATCGAATCATCGAGTTGTGTTGAAAATGACGCGCGTTCTATTTGGTTGATACAAGATTCGGGGTAAAATAGTCAGGTTCCAATTTCATAACTTTTGCTGACAGGGGAGTTTGAGATGAAAAAGAGCTACGTGAAATGGGGTGCTTTGGGCCTTTTGGGTGTTGCAGCTGTCGCTGCGAGCTGTTCAAAAAAGAAAACCGAAGAGTTGGGCGATAAGACCGAAGAGTTGGGCGACGGCGCTGCTATTATAATTTCAGGGCAACTCGCTATTTCTAACTCAGCCAACACTCTCGCACTCTCAGGCGCTGTTCTCAATGCGACTGATGTGAATCCAGATGACTTGAACGTCTATTGCGTTTCTTTCGAAGTTCCTCCTAAGGCAGGAACGGGCGATGTGGATAGCAGTGGCAATTTTTCT
>JBEAPS010000422.1:0-5164 GCA_041164285.1 Pseudomonadota bacterium | reverse complement strand
TGTATGGAATTTGATCGTTCAGAAACGGGACCTCGAGGGACGCGAGGTTATTGAAGCGAGTATTTGCAGGCTGAAGGATGAGTCGAAGGCTACTCATTTCGATACGGAGGCGCAGGAGGTTAGGTGTGAAGCCAAACGCGTTTTCCCATGGTCAGATTTTAAAGTCAGGTTTGTTAGGCACAGAGCCTTTGTTCGCCTCATTGTAGCTTCACTCTTTGATCAACTGCCATTTTTATCTGTTGTCTCAAAAAATCTTGTCCACTTTGACAAACTCAGGGTGGAGGGGAGCAAAGAGGCTGATACCTACGAAGTGTCTTTTCCACCGGCACCTTCCGACGTTATTTTCGCAGAAGTTGCATTTGATCCTTATGGACGTCGTTATGCTTTACGTGCACTTCCTGAGAATGAGGCTATTTTGAAAGCTATGACTCAGTCCGGAAGTGCTTGGATCGTTCATAAAGGCGGACGTGGCGCTCGGTTTGAGGAGTTTTCGCAGCGGATTGAGTCCGCATATTTAGCACTCAATTCAATATTTCAGTTGGATAGAATGCGATTTGAAAAAGACAGGGTAATAAACTTAGCTGAAAAGCTTAAGAAGAGAAATTACTTTGATCTAACTTTCCGTGGAGAAGGGATTATTGGTTTGCCGCTCCTTGTCATGGACTCAGGTTTGGGAGGAGCTCTGGGAGGATATGTTCAAATCAATAGTGGCTTTGGAGTCGGCGTGAAAGCGTCATACGAAAAACTGCACTTTACTTTGGGCACAGTAGTTCGCGAAAAAGATAGCGTTGGAAGCGCAACTAATTCGACACAGGTGGACCTGACTGAAACGAGTCTGATGGCATTCGGGACTTTGAGCCCGAAGGTCAATTGGAGTGGTTGGGAACCATTCCAGTTGACCTTTGGACCTAGACTAGGACTCGTAAAGAGTGGCGGAAGTCTTCTGAGTGCTTCCAGTCTTCCTGACAGCGATGTGGCTATCAAAAAGCAAGAACTTGGAGTCGGTATAGTTTCACTTTTGGGCTGGACCTTTGCAGATACGTATATGTTGAATAGCCTAACAAGTTATGACTTCGGCACAGCCATCAAGTCAGCAACTCTACGTACTGGCCTTGAGGCGTCTTGGATTCTCGGCAGGCTTGTTACACAAGGCCGTGAAGAGCGACCGCCTCGCCTTAAAGTCGGTCTTGGGGTGCATTTCGCATCATTGAGCCGTGAGTTCAGTAGCGATGAGCTAGGGCGTTCTTTCAAAACAAAAGTCACGCTCAATGGAGTGCAGTCGAGTGTTTTTGTGGAACAAACTATGTGACCATATATGAGGTGAAACCTGTGCCTGTGATCTCTGAAATGGATTTTGAGTCTGCCCTTGGCTATTGTCAGGATCCCCAAAACCAGCGCGTGATTCTTTACTTTGAGGATCCGACGTTGCCTGTATGCCAAACCTACCTTGAAACGATAAATTCTCTGACCGTGTCTGAACTGAGCGTGTGTCGAGTAGACGTTCGACTCGAGCCAGAGCTTCAGATTCGCTTTCCGCAGGGTGAGCTCCCAGTGACCTACTTCTATTCAAACGGCCTTTCTCTGGGGCGAAAAGAACGATTTCGTTCGGGACGGGACTTGGAAAATTGGCTTAAGCTCCTGGATGGACTCTGCTAAATGAGAACGCTGCAAATTTTGCTCAAGTTCTCGTTCTATTCGCCGAAAACCCACCTAACCTGCGCGGAGATGGGTGAATTCTCTGTTAATTATGGCACCGGTAAAAAGCTGAAGGTGCCGGCAACCAAGACTGCTGCAGGCGGAGGGTGTCACGATGGAAAAGTATTGTCGTCCGATGGTTGGACTCTTTCTGGCGCTTGTGGTCGTTGCGTGTCAGCCGCGACGCTTCAATGAGAGTACAGGACAGTCGGTAGGTGCAGGCGGCAATAGCTTTGCTGGGGAACTCCTCGATTACCACCGCATCAATATGGCTCCCGACCTTGTGAGTAAACTGGGGGATATGAGTTTTTATGTTTTCAATCGAGGATGTGCGGCCGGCATGCCTGCGGATGAAGTGGCACGGCGACCTATCGATGGTGCTCGAGATCCTTCATACAACGACAGCCCAGACCCCTTTCCGCATCAAGACACATGCCAAAATAGCTACATTGATCCTGCTAATTACGACATGAGGGGAGTTGTGAGGAGGCGATGGGACTCAACGCCCGGCTCGAGTTCTCCGGGAACACCCCGTTCGGAAGGACAGTCCTCCATCGTTGATGTTTTTCAGGTGCCGCCCAATGGTCCCAGATTTAAAAAGCGCTGCTACAACTCGCTTCCGAGTGGCCGCGCAATTTACAGAGTTTTCAACAAAGCAGGGTCAAGTTATAACGGAACACCCTACTATGAGATTCGCTCTCACGACGTCACTGTAGGTGTGATTGTGGATATACAGCGAGTTGTGAATGAGGGGCTCGACAGGAGTAGCTCGAACCAACTCGATCTCGAAAGTGGCTTCTATCCGAGAATCTACCTCATGCCTGGCTTGTGCGGAGTGAGTTCTCCCGCCGGTTCGGGCATTGGAAAAAATCCCGGAGGATTGCCAGGAACATTGCCTGTGCCTGGCACGTGTAATCCGTCGACTCAAAATCCAACGGGACAGAATCCAGTGTGCTCAGGACCGGGCAGCACTCCCGGATTACCGGGAGGAACGGCTCCTAACCCAACTCAACAGCAGCCAAACCCATCAATTCAGCAGCCAAACCCATCAATTCAGCAGCCAAACCCGGCGAACCCGGCTCAGCAGAATCCGGTTTTGATTCCAAGGAATCCGAACGGATCATCTCAACAGTGAACGATGTTTCGAACTGTTTCAGTGAAGCCTGAGATTTCTCTCAGGCTTTTTGCATTTCGAGCATCTTTGTAAGCTTTTTGGCAAACAGTCCCGGGTTTCGAACCGGAGAACCTTCTGCGAGAAGGGCAGTGTCGTACAGGACGTCGATCCACTCTTCGAGATGAGCGTCTGCAGAGTTCGTTTCAGCTTTGGCAACGAGTGAGCGGATGATTGGGTGAGTTGGGTTCACCTCCAGAATACGCTTTGAACCGCTGAACTCTTTATTGGTTGCCTTCATCATGCGTTCCATATGTGCGCTCAATCCATTCTCGTCGGCAACAAGGCAGCAGGGACTATCAACAAGGCGTTTGGAGATTTTAACATCTTTCAAAGTCTCGCCACACTTACGACGGAATACTTCAAGCAAAGGAGCTAATTTTTCAGGAGCGATTTCTTCTTCGGTGTTCTTGTTTTCAGGTTCGGTGCCAACTCCGGAGAGATCGAGGTCGCCTTTCGAAATCGACTTCAATTGCGCTTCACCATGTTTGGGATAATCCATGACAAACCACTCATCGATAGGGTCAGTCAGGAAAATAACTTCGATTCCGCGCGAGGTGAGTGCTTCAAGATGAGGGCTTGCAGAAACCGCATCAAAACTAGAGCCACTCAAGAAATAAATATCTTTTTGTCCTTCAGCTTTTCTTTCCAGGTACTCGGCCAGAGAGACCCAACTGTCACGTCCGGTCTTACTCGAACGGAATCGAACAAGTTCAGCGAGTGCTTCATGGTTGTCGTGGTCAAAATGAAAGCCTTCTTTGAGCACAGCTCCAAAGTTCTCATAGAAACCAATGAATTTGTCAGATTCATTCTTTGCCAAATTCTGAAGTGAAGAGAGGATCTTCTTCACAACCTGCTTACGGATCGCTGGTAGCTTCGTGTTTTGCTGAAGTATTTCTCTGGAAACGTTGAGAGGAAGTTCGTCAGTTTCAACAACCCCACTCACGAATCGAAGGTACTCTGGAATCAATTCTTTGCATTTATCTGAGATGCTCACTCTCTTCACGTATAGATGAAGCCCATGTGAGTCGCGCTGGTACAAGTCAAATGGGACCTTCTCAGGAACAAACACAACAGATTGGAATGGCAGAAGGCCTTCAACGCTCATGTGTTCCCAAAGGAGGGGCTCTTGCCAGTCGTGGCTGAGTTGTTTGTATAGTTCCTTATAATCTTCAGGCTTGTTGTCTTTTTTCGCACGAGCCCAAACAGGTGTTGTTTTGTTCAGCTGCTCATCTTTGCTGTCTTTGTCGGACATAAGAATGGGATAGGTCACATAGTCAGAATACTTTCTGACAATACTTTTGATCCGCCACTCGTCGAGGAACTCTTTTTCTTCCTCTTTTATAATCAGCTCAATGCGGGTACCGCGTGTGCTTTTTTCGCATTCGACAATCGAGTAGGTGCCGTTGCCTTGGCTTTCCCAGTGCCAAGCTTGCTCGCCTGTTGCAGAACGGCTTTCAACGATGATTTTCTCTGCGACCATGAACGCAGCGTAGAAGCCGACGCCAAATTGTCCAATAAGCTGCGAATTTTTCTTGTCACTCTCGCTCAAGTTCTCGAGGAATTTTTTTGTACCTGAGTTGGCAATTGTGCCCAGATTCGCAATGAGTTCATCGCGGGTCATCCCAATGCCATTGTCCTCAATGATAAGTGTTCGGTTCTCTGTTGAGGTGCTGAGCCGTATTGCGGGTTCTGAGTCAGTGCTGAGCAGGTTTCGTTTTGTGATTTCTTCAAAGCGCACTTTGTCGATTGCATCGGACGCATTGGAGATCAATTCGCGCAGAAAAATCTCTTTATTCGAATAGAGCGAATGGATCATTAGATTGAGGAGCTGCTGGGTTTCAGCCTGAAACGAATGAACTTCTTGCGACATGAATGCCTCCTGACAAGTGAATGCCGCTAAAATTAAGCTGGATGTGCTTCTCGTCAAGGGGGAAAGGACTAAATTAAAGAGTCATGATTCCGAGAGCTTGGTAATAACGGTCATTATTTTTGCAATTTCTGGAGCAGAATTGACTGCTGAGCCAAACCTCAAAACGGGTCCATCCGAAGGAATGTTCGTTGGTTCAATCCCGACCGTGGAATGAGGGCGTCCATCTCCCCAGCCATTGTGGCACCACCAGATGCCAAGCCATGGCAATGAGTTGTCTTGGATGACATCAATGCGAAGGTTGCGGCTTTTGCTCACAATCGATGTTGCAAAAGCCCCAGACTTGCCGGTTTCGATGTAAAACTTTGATGCAATTGCCTGACCATTTGGAGCAAAACTACGACTGGTCAAGGTTTGGATTTTCCATG
>JBEAPS010000421.1:0-2518 GCA_041164285.1 Pseudomonadota bacterium | reverse complement strand
CCATAGCAGCTCACAAGAGCAAAGAAATGCTGACCCTCACGTTCTTCCCATAAATCGAATCCAGTCAATGCCTTCTTGGGTGTGGCCAAAAGCTCATCTGTCATCGCAGAGAGACAAACATTCAACTGTTGTGTCAGCTCAGCTTTAACTGAGTTCTCGAGTTTTCCAGATTGGAGGAGTTCTATCCAAAAAAGGCAGACGAGTGGGCGCTGATCAGGTTGAGTCACGCACCAACTTGGAGCAGGGTGTCCGCTGTCGGTGTAGCGCTGCTCGAAATCACGCTCACCGGCAAGAGATTTAGATAAAAAAAGACCAAGTCGAGATGCTCTTTCCCAATGACCACATTCGGTCAGCGCGAGTCCCGCGAAAGCAGCATCGCGAGGCCAGACAAATCCGTAACCTCCGCTGTGTCGCATCTCCCAATCACACTCAGCAGAAGCGAGCAAGCCACCTCCCGAGCAAGTAAGCGCGTCGAGAACCGCCAGAGAAAGTGAGCGATCGAATTGCTGAGAAGTCGATTGAGGAGGAGAATCGCGGAGCGTGTGTTTATCTTCAACTCGCAAATGCACAGTGAATTGTTGGTTCCAAGGAATGACCGGAGACAAGGCGATAGCCGCGCAAGACCCCATTTCAATTCTTCGAAACGCAGCAGGGTGATGAACGAAGTCCGAAATGAGTGTCCCAAGTTCATTCTCAGTATTAAGCTGAGCTGCAGCTGCGTGTTTAAACCCGCCACCTAGAGGGCAACTCAATGTCAGGGTGTAAGGATCCGCATCGCATTTCAGTTCATGACCATTTTTAGGCGCACGCACACACTGGAATTCTGATCGCTTGCCACCCACTTCAGGTGCAAGCAAAAACCAAAATTGAGTATGATGCAGGTCACTGAGTTCGTTGGCCTCAATAGAATAGGTATGTTCAATTGTGCTATCAGAAATGAGTTTTGCATTTAAGTAAACGAGCAAACCTCGTGCCTCGGGGTGATGCACGTGCCATCGAAGCCGCAATTGCTCAAATGGGCGAACCCACTCCAAAGAGAGTTGATCGCGTTTTGGATCGAGCCAAATGCTCGTTCCGTTTTGCACAATTCCCATTATAAAATAGCGAAGATGATTGTGAAAGGCGTCCTTGCGAGGCCAACACAAACTTTTTAGGTGACCATCTGATTCATATGCAGCAAGAACGGAGGGCGAAGCAAGCAGCGCACTGTAGAGTGTCTCTTTCACGTTCTCTGCATTCCTAAATATGTCTTGTGGTAAACCTCTGTGCAGCGTTGAGCCGAAGCTTCCCAGGTAAAACGGTCAGTCTCGCGGGCACCGTTGCGCTGCAGCTCGCCCCTCAGGGCCGGTCGCCTGATCAAACTCACTATTCTGTCTGCCATCAGGTCTGTATCCCAGAAATCAACTTTGAGAGCGTGCATGAGACATTCGGCAACACCCGACTGCTTTGAAATGATAATGGGTATGTGCTGTGCCATCGCTTCGAGTGCTACAATTCCAAAGGGCTCCGACACGCTCGGCATCACAAAGACGTCTGACTGTGCAAGGAGAGATTCAACTTTTTTTGCTGACTGAAATCCATGGAAAGTGAATTTATCCGAGATTCCAAGCTCCCAAGCGAGCTGCCGCATTGAGGGAAGTAAGTCACCAGTCCCAATCACCTGAAACTTCAGACGGTCATTGAGTTGCAAAGCGCGTTGCGCAGCTTGAACAAAATAGGCAGGACCTTTTTGGTATGTAACCCTTCCCACAAATGAAATCACCGGATCCCGTTCTTCCCCGGCTTGGGTAGTATTGGATTCTTGAGACCGATTCGCGCTTCGGAGAGAATCTTTACAATGGGCGAGGTTCGATGCGTTATACACAACGTCGATTTTCTCTGGGCTCACATTGTATTGTTCTACGAGAACTCTGCGCGTCAATTGAGACACTGCTACTAGCCTGTCGGCAGCTGTGAATCCCATGCGCTCGAGTGATTGAATACGTTGGTTGCCGTGATGACCAGCTCGGTCATACTCGGTCGAATGCACATGTAACACGACCGGAAGACGTGTGTTTTCCTTGAGGTTCATGACCGCTTTTAAGCTCATCCAGTCATGTGCATGAATGACATCGAACATTTCAGCAGTCTCAGTGCTGAGAATATCACCTGAGATCAATGATACAATTTCCGTCTGCTCCGAAACTTCACTTTTGAGCGGGCTCCAGAAGTTGCTATTATCCGAGTGAAGTGTCGCGCCTTGAGTGCGAAGCATTGCACGGTATTCCGAAAGTCGAGTTCTGAGTAGCTGTTTATCCTCTTGGCTGAGAGCTAAACTCTCGATGTTGAGGGTGTCATAATGGCTCAAAGGCATGCTTGCTACTTTGGCACTGCCGAGGACTCGTTCAAGCTCACGCTTGGTTGCAGAAACAGAGAGTGAAGACTCTAATAGCGATGCAGCATTCTTTGAGCCGAAAATGTTCTCGGCTGGTCTCAAAATTCTCTCGGGTTGAAAGCCATGCTCTGGACTCACAATGGT
>JBEAPS010000420.1:0-2877 GCA_041164285.1 Pseudomonadota bacterium | reverse complement strand
ATCATATTTGACGAAATTTGACTCTTCGCTGCGAGCATCGGTTTCCTGCGTGTCGATTCGTCCGTCCGATACAGCATTTAGTAGCGCGTCTACTTCACTTTGGCTAAGTACCTGTTGTTCCATAGGTCACTCCACCAGGAAATCTGTGAAATAAAGAGTTTTTACCGGTTTTTCGAACGATTCATTAATTTTGTTGATGAGCTCTCTGCGAAGCTTTTCTTTGCCTTTTTCCGTCAGAAGATCGAGACGAGTTCTAGAGCTGACAGAGCTAATGATGAGATCTCGCAGTTGAGGCTCACGTTTTTGCAGTTCATCAAGTTGGTCTTTTCCGCCGGTGTATTCTAGTGATACAGCAATACGGAGATATCTGTTTTCGAGCGGGTTTCCTAAATTCAATTCCATTTTCTTTAATGCAAAAGTTTCTCCGAACGTTTCGTCCGATTGGAACATTTTTACATCTGATTTTTCTTCAGTTTTTGCGTCGCCATCAGCTGTAGCTTTTTCATCAGCTTTTGCTTTGTCATCCGACTTTTTACTTTCTACGTTGTCTTTCTCGTCTTTTTGCTCATCTTTGCTTTTATCTGCATGAGCGTCTTTGGCTGTGTCGGCTGATTTATCTTCGCCATGGGCTTCCGCACCGCCTCCGTCTTTTGACCCCTCAGCATGCTCTCCTGTAGGAGCTGACGCGTGTTGGTCATTCGGGTCTGCTTTTGCCGCCAATGCAGGCGGTTTTTGAACGAAGGTTTTGTAAACAAAGAAGCCGCCCGCAGCCGCAGCTGTCGCAATCACTCCTGTGAGTCCCGCAAATAGAACGAGTTTTCTTTTCTTGCGTGTCTCAGCGATTTCGTCAGGTGGCCCTTTAGGTTCTTTGGCTTTTTCTTTTTTGCCATCTTCGTTTTTATTTTCTTCTTTTGACATGTCATCTCCCGAATACGGCACAAGGGTGTCGTTTAGAGTCTCTCAGATCCTCGTGGGGGGCTGTGGTGTAAATATGGCCGTATGTCGTTTGTTGTGGCTGCAAATTTTTCCCGAAGTTGCTCATGTCCGGCTTTTGAGTGTTGTTTTGCAGGGTCTTGTGTCGACTTTTTGTTGCATCGGGGTGCAGGGCACGGGTATGACTAAAGCTGACTATTTTCTTGAGGTTTGTGATTGGAAGTATCGGTATTCGCAAGGAATATTTTATTTTCGAGTGAGTTAGATGGTAAATTGATGACTCCGTCTCAATTGACCGATCTGCAACCTTTGCTCGATGTCAGGTTGCCGACTGAGCCAGTTCGTCCTCGTTTGCTTGAACTTGGTCGTTGGAAGGACAGCGCACGCGTGAGTTTTCCAACAAAGTCCGAGTTAATCGATCCTCTGAAAGTCGGAGTTCTGCTCCATTTTTTTGCAAATCATGAGTTACTTGCTCTTGAATTGATGGCTTTGGCTCTTTTGAAGTTTCCAAATGCACCTAGCTCCTTTCGGATGGGAGTTGCGCAGACAATGTTGGATGAGCAAAGGCATCTTGCTGCCTACATTCGAAAAATGAATGAGGTTGGTATTGAGTTTGGAGATATTCCCGTTAATGACTTTTTCTGGGCACAGTGTGCATCGATGTCGGAGCCGATGGATTACGTCACTCGAATGAGTATGACGTTTGAACAGGCGAACCTCGATTTCGCAAGCTACTTCAGAGATGTGCTTGTGGAAGTTGGTGATCATGAGACAGCTGCTCTTCTGCAAACAGTTCTCGATGATGAGATTGGTCATGTGAAGCATGGTTTGACTTGGTTTCGTCGTTGGAAGACTGAGTCTAGTTCCGATTGGCAGGCCTTCTGTGAGGCGCTTGGTGGGGAACTGAACCCTGCACGTGCAAAAGGACAATTTTTCCACACTGAAGGACGCTTAAAGGCCGGATTTTGTGAGGATTATATTCATTCTTTAAAAGTCTTCAGTCAGTCAAAGGGTGCGCTTGCGCGCATATCTTTTTTTAATCCTGATGCGGAAGAAGAGTTGAAGCAAGAGGTCGGAAAGTACAGCCCGAAGTCTCAGCTAGAAATTGTTAAGCGCGACTTAGAACCCGTGATGTTGTTCGTTCTTAATCAGTGTGACGTTCTCTCTTCATCACGAGCACTGCCAAGGGAGTTCCTATTGAAGCTGAGTGATGTTGGCTTTGAGCTACCAGAACGTTTGGTAGGAGGTAGAAAACAAGTCGAGGAGTTTGTGAAAAATTCAGGAAGACGCGTTTCCAGCGTGTTTCCGTGGGCTGCAGCTCCATCAGTGATCGACTTTTGCAAATCCGTGGGTACCAGCACCCAAGATTCAAGCTTACTGTCTCGGCAGACGCTCCGATTGATTTACTCAAAGTCTTTCGCACTGACAATTGCGCGAGAGTTTATTCAGAGTGAATTACCTCGTGGATGTTTGGTTGATCCCTCCGATTTGGGTTGGGTTGTTGAGGATGAGGTTTCATTTGATCATGCGCTCGACGCTATCGCGAAAGGCAATAGGTTCACACGATTTCTCGCGAAGCGGCCTTGGAGTGCGTCGGGCCGGCATCGCATCGTAGGTTTGTTAGCTGACGGATGTTTTTCAAATCAGAACAACACAGTTAAGAACTGGTTTTACAAATCTTGGCGACTTGGGGAATTTCCAATCGTTCAGCCTTTATTTTCTCGAAAGCTCGATTTTTCAATACAGGGTCGTGTTGATCGTACCGACGGCAAGGTGAGTGTTCATCAGCTCGGTCTGACTCGAATTGTCAATCATCCCAACGGTCAGTATTGCGCTAGTATAGTTGGTCGGTTTTTATCTGGTCAGTCTGAAGAAATGCTTCGGTTTTGGCACAATGGAACTTGTGGACAAACTGGAGGCGTCGAGCCAATTCTGGACCGTCTT
>JBEAPS010000419.1:0-4764 GCA_041164285.1 Pseudomonadota bacterium | reverse complement strand
GATGTGTATTTTTGCTATCAATTGAATAAACGCAACCGAAGCTGCAGATGCCCAAAAAGTTAGTATGGTTTTTGAACGGTGAGCAAAAATGAGCTTAGATGAATGAAAAACAAGTTGAATGACAACGCTAGTCCACCAATGCGAAGCAATCGTTCATCATCAGCCCCAATCGTCCAATGAGCCATAATCAAAGAAGCCATTGGGATGTCAATGAGTGCGAGTGAGTTTAGATTAATTTTTTGAACAAATCGTGTTTCGCGAAAAAAGTGCAAAATGAGGGTGAACGCTAAATAGATACTAAAATAAAGCTCTTTTCCTCGAAACGTCTTTTCATCCAAGAACCAGCCCATGAATAGATGCAGCACAAAAAAGGCGGTCACAAGACCAGCTCGAGCAGTGCCCAATTGTTTGATGTTCTCAAGACGCTCACGTGCAATTTGTTTTGAGATGGTATCGCTGAGAATGGTGTTCAAGATCGACGTCCTCGGCAACAGACCACGTTGGGTTATTCTCCTCTATTAGGGTAAAGATATCGTTACTTTTCTTTGAATTGGTAGGCAAAGTTTTCCACAAAATTACTTACTTTGGAAAAAGTTGCCTGAAATTTGGAAAACACTGCTGGGTGAGTGGGGTTGACCCCTGTGTCTGTCGTGGCAGTGTGGGGACAGTCAAAGTGAAGGCTTGCATGAAGTTCTGCCGTGTGAGGAGACGTTGCCGTGAGTTCAGGTTCAAGTGTGCGCGAACAATCGAGCTCTCGATTGGGTGATGACATCAAGCTCTTGGGTTCTCTTTTGGGTGAGGTCATCGCTGAGCACAATGGTGTCAACGTTTACAACTGTGTTGAGCGGGTCAGGGTTCTGTCTAAAGAAGCTCGGTCGGGTGATGTAGGTCGGTTTTCTGAGCTCAACACCCTACTTGCAGGTTTGAGCGACGAAGAGGCCTGCACCGTGGCTCGTGCATTTTCTCATTTCCTGAATTTAGCCAATATCGCAGAGCAGGTTCATCGGGTGCGTCGCCGCCAAGACTACGCACTGCAAAGAGAGTCGACTCCGCAAAAGGGGTCTGTTGAGGCAACTCTCACGACACTTTTGGATCAAGGCTGTTCGAAAGAATCGCTCATTCAGGGTCTGAGCAACCTGAAGATCAACCTCGTGCTCACTGCACACCCAACGGAGACTCTCAGGCGAACGATCATAATTAAGAACAACAAAGTCGCACGTCATTTGATGGAACTCGATAATGCAAGGCTGAGCGCTCCGGAAAAAATTGAGCTCTTACTGGGGCTGCGAACTCAAATTAAATCAATTTGGCTGACTGATGACATCATCCGTAGCAAGCCGACTCCGGCAGAGGAAGCACGAGCGGGTTTGAGTATTGTGGAACAAAGTCTTTGGGAAGCTGTGCCGCACTATTGTCGAAGTTTGGATCGGGTCAGTGAGCAAATGTTGGGAAGAACACTTGCTGTTGAGCAGATTCCATTCACGTTTGGCTCATGGATGGGCGGTGACCGCGATGGAAACCCCTTCGTCACAGCAGAAGTCACGCGGGAGGTCTGTCTGCTCTCACGTTGGATGGCGTTTGAGCTTTATGAACGTGATTTGCTGGCACTGTTCAACGAGCTGTCCCTGAGTATAGCAAACGATGAGCTGGTCGCACTGGCTCAAGGACAGCGCGAACCTTATCGTATTGTCATCAAGGGATTGCTGAATGAGTTGCAAGAGCAACGAAAGCGCGACAAATCGAGAGCGAAAAAATTGGATACGGCCCCGTTAGACTCCTCCTCATTTACCGAGGAGAAACTGCTGACAAAGCTTCGCTTGATGTATGCCTCACTGAAAGAGTCTGGTGCTCAGGATATCGCCGATGGACTGCTCTACAATTTGATCAAAAGGACGCTTTGCTTTGGCTTTGCATTAGCAAAACTTGATCTTCGCCAAGAAGCCTCACGTCATGCCGCTGCTTTGGATGAGATCACCCAGTCTGTCGGGTTGGGCTCTTATTTGAGTTGGAGTGAGCAGCAAAAAGTTGATTTTCTTTCAGCTGAGCTTAAGAGCAGACGACCGCTCATCAACCCGAACTCGGAGTTTACCGCAGACACGCGCGAGGTGCTCGACACGTTTCGCGTCCTGAGTGAATTTGGTCAACACTCATTTAATTCTTATATCATTTCAATGGCATCTGAGGCCTCCGACATATTAGCTGTCGAGTTATTGCAAAAAGAAATTTGCGGAAGTCGTATTGTTCGAGTTGTTCCTCTTTTTGAAACCGAGGAAGATCTCAAAAACGGTCCGCAAGTCATGAAAAAATTATTCGAAATCGATGTGTATCGAGCACGCATGAATGATTCTCAGGAAGTCATGATGGGATACTCAGACTCAGCCAAAGACGCGGGGCGTTTGGCAGCAGCATGGGCTCTCTATCAGGCTCAAGAGGAATTGGTGACGCTCTGCAAAGACAGGAATATTCATCTCACACTGTTCCATGGGCGTGGCGGTTCTATTGGTCGTGGCGGCGGCCCTATGTATCTTGCACTTTTGTCGCAGCCTCCCGGCTCAATTGATGGCTCGATTCGTGTCACTGAGCAGGGTGAAATGATACAGGCGAAGTTCGGTCTGGCGGGTATTGCTCAACGCAATCTTGATCTTTATGTGGGCGGAACTCTCTCCGCAACTTTAAGTGAAGGTTGTCAGCCAAAGGTGCAATGGCGCACGCTCATGACCTCGCTGGCCCAAACAAGCAGTGAGGTTTATCGGGGCGTTGTCAGAGGGAATTCAAGTTTCATCGAATTTTTTGGTCGAGCGACCCCTGTGTCAGAATTGGGCAGTCTCAATATCGGAAGCCGCCCTGCGCGTCGCAAGGGTGCGCCCACGCTTGAAACTCTGCGAGCCATTCCATGGATCTTTGCATGGACCCAAACCCGTCTCATGCTTCCCGTGTGGCTTGGCATGGGGGAAGCGCTCAGGAGCGCATTGAATTCAGATCAACGCGAAATTTTCATTGAAATGGTCAATGAATGGCCTTTTTTGAGCTCTACGCTGGCACTTGTTGAAATGGTCCTGGCGAAGGCAGATGTGAAAATTGCCGAGTGTTACGAAAAAGAGCTCCTCGCTGGTAACTCCCAGCTTTTACAATTGGGTGACAGCCTGAGGGAGTCATTAAGAATGACTCAAGTGAGTTTACTGGAGGCGATTGGCGAAGAGGAACTCCTTGCGGCCAATCCGGTTTTGAAGCGTTCCATTCGTGTTCGTAATCCCTATGTAGATCCCATCAACCTCGTTCAAATCGAGCTTATGAAACGTCTGCGCTTAAGGAGTGACTCCATACTTTTGAAAGATGGTCTGTTGCTCACAATCAACGGTATTTCGGCAGGTATGAGGATTACGGGTTAAGACATTCGAACGGTTACTCGACGTGTATTCTGTCGCTTCGTGAAGCTCTCTTTTTTACCTAATACAGATGTGTTCCCTTGATTTGAGTTCATCCACTATTGATGTAGGATGCCCACGTTGTTGCATTGCTTGGGGAGTTTATGGGCGATTGCTGTCAAAATAAGGCCTGCGACCTCGAGAAATTAAAGAAAGACCAGTCTCAGGTATTGTGGGCTGTGCTCATAATCAACGCAGTGATGTTCTTTGGAGAACTTGCCGCGGGCATTTGGGCTCACTCGTTGGCACTCACAAGCGATTCACTTGACATGCTTGGCGATGCTATCGCCTATGGAAGCAGCCTTTACGTCATTAACATGGGAGCGAGAGCAAAGGCGCTTTCTGCATCGCTCAAAGGCGGCATCATGGTCGCCTCGGGACTTGCGGTTTTGGCGCAGGCCGTATGGAAGCTCTCACATCAGGGGGTGCCCGATGTACAGCTTATGTCGGGCATGACCCTACTGGCTCTCATCGCAAATTCCGTTTGTCTTTTTCTCCTCACGAGACATCGAAGCGATGACATCAACATGTCATCCGTTTGGGTGTGCTCTCGGAACGATTTGATTGCCAATACCTCTGTTCTGGTTGCTGCTGGTCTTGTTTTTTTCACAAAATCGTATTGGCCTGATTTTGTTGTTGGCCTAGGAATTACTTTTTTATTTTTGAAGTCCGGAGTTGGAGTACTGAAAGGCGCGCGGCGTGAGCTGAATCCCGCTTGATTAAAATTATGCTGCTTGCAGCTGCCGAATCCCTAACGAAAGGTTCTGCGTCATGTCTGATAGTCAAACACAGCTTCCTGTGAGTACGCGTTCTACGGCCAACGCTCCCGAGTCCGGGATGATGCGATTTTTTGGCTTCTTTATAAACAATTATCGTTTCACCTTCCTACTGACAGCACTTGTCGTATTGGCAGGAGTTGTTGGATTTTCTGCCTTAAACCGGGAAACTCGTCCTCCGGTGAGCTTTGCCATAGTGACAATTTCAACCGTCTTTCCTGGCTCCTCTGCCCTTGAGGTAGAAGAGCGAATTACGAATAAAATCGAAGCTCAGATTCAAGGAGTTTCGGGCATTCGCGACTACACCTCAATTTCTCAGCCGGGGCTGAGTAAGGTGAGTGTCCGTATCGACATGGATCGCTACAATGTAAGCGAAGTCATTGAGGATTTGGAGCGCGAAGTTGGGCGCGTTCAAGATTTGCCGTCAGAAGTTCTCGACCTCCCGCTTGTGCAGGAAGTGAACGCAGCAGAAGTGCCCGTGTTTGAAGTTGCAGTCATAGGCACCAATCAAGATCGCAAACGAGATCGTGTGGCAGAGCTGCTGCAGGATCGTCTTGAAGGCG
>JBEAPS010000418.1:0-7390 GCA_041164285.1 Pseudomonadota bacterium | reverse complement strand
CACGACAATCTTTTCACTGAGTGTGTCCTCATGCCCAGTGAAAACAGAGTGACTCTCTGTGTGAGCAGTCAAGTCGGCTGTCGCATGGCCTGTAACTTTTGCCAAACCGGAAAAATGGGCTTGACCCGTAGCCTGTCGCGAGGGGAGATCATCGCGCAGGTGATTCTTGCAAACCTGAGATTGCTTGAGCGCGGAATTGACCGCAGAGTCACGAATATAGTCTTCATGGGGATGGGCGAGCCTCTCGACAATTTTGAAGAGGTTGTGTCTGCATGCGATGTGCTCATTGACCCACGTTTTTTTGGCCTTTCAAAACACAGAGTCACTGTTTCTACTTCGGGTTTAGTTCCTGAAATAGAAAAACTGGGTCAGCGTCTTCCAGTGAGCTTGGCAATTTCACTCCACTCGGCAGATGACGTTCAGCGTAGCTCAATGATGCCGGTCAATAAGCAATATCCTTTGTCCGAACTCAAAGATGCCTTACTCCGATATCCTGTTCAAACACGACACGGAATTACATTTGAATATGTAATGATCAACGGAGTGAACGACTCCATTCCACATGCTAAAAAGCTCGTTAAATTTCTTCATGGGCTAAAGGCAAAAGTGAATCTCATTCCTATGAATCCTCACCCGGGCTCCGATATGGTTGCGACTGATGCCGATCGTATGAGGGAGTTTCAAACCTACCTGACTGATCGTTCAATTCCAGCGCCTGTGCGCTACTCTCGGGGGCAGGATGTCAGCGCTGCGTGCGGACAGTTGGCAAGCAAGAGGAAAGATGAAATTCATGCGCTTCCGCGTAAGGTTGCACTTGCTCGCAGACGCGAGTGGCTCGCTCAAAAAGAGACCTAAAGTTAATTCAGATTGTCCTTCAAGAATTAAGGTTTTTGATTTGTGTAATCAATGCCAAATCGAAAAGCGTAGCCGCTGACCAGCTTACGGCGGGAACCGTAACCGAGCTGCTGCTGAAGCTCAGTGTAAAAACACACTCCCCAACAGAAAAAATCGAATCCAAATGCAGATGAAATTCCAAATCCTGAGTCATGCGCGTCCGCTATAAATCCAATCGATGGAACAACGTAGGCGCCTGAGCGGAAGGGATAGACTCGGCCAAGCAACAGATGAGTCAGAGAGAAGCTTAGGTTGACGTTGTTGCGAAAGCTGTAATGGATCTTATATCCAAGGGGCCCTGCAAAGTCTGCTGCATTCGAATGACCCGTGCCGACACCCACGGAGCCGCCTGCAATTCCAGTGCGAAATGCCCACGCAGTGGGAGTGATCAAACATGAAAAGAGAGCGAGGGCCTTGCAGAGTGTATGTCTCATCTAAAACCTCCATCCCAAGCCACCGTAGACCGATTGAGTGTGGCCAAAGGTGAGGTATAGAGCGCTCTCTCCTGGTGGAACGAACAATGAATCCCAGCCAACTCGCACGACCCCTGATTTTCCTGCTTTAAAAGCCCAGTGAGCTCCGAGTGCGAGTCCAGCAGCACGACTCCATTCGTTCAGTTGGTTGAGTGTTTCGGTATTTCCGGAGAAAACGGTCCGCTGAAAAACTCCTCCCACTCCGATGTGCGCATGGGCGACTTTCAAATTGGGCAGTGATGCTGTGTAACCGATTCGAACCGTTGCCAGTTGTTGACTAAAAACTGAGTTTTTCTGTCCAGACAATGTGCCAGATCCAAATATTCCATATGAAGAATCCATCCAGCCGTGGAGGGTAGGGTGGATAACACCGTCTCCCTGTGTCGATGCACCGGCTCCAGCACCAAGCTCAAGCGCATGAGCAATAGAGTTGGAGACGCACAACAACACAACACAGACCGAAAGTGCAGTTCTCGTCAATGGTATACTTTTCAACAGCCCAACACCTCAGCGATGTGTGGAAGATTTCTGTAGTGGCCATCGAGGTCGAGGCCGTATCCAATGACAAAATTTCTTCCGATTTCGAAGCCGACAAAGTCTGCTTTCACATTCTCCGCGTGCGCTTCTGGTTTGTCTAGCAAGGCCACAATCCGTTGTGATGCGACACCGATGGAATTGAGTTGTTCTTTTAAGAAGGCGATGCTGCGGCCACTGTCAATGATGTCTTCAACAATCAAAACATGTCTGCCTTTGAGTCTTGACGGCAGCTCTGAGAGCAGTTCAATTTTTCCGGTCGACTGTGTTCCTTGATAGCTCCGTATGCGCACTGACTCGATTTCCGTAGGCATGTTAATGTGACGGACAAGGTCTGCTGCGAAGATCAGAGCACCATGAAGCACAACCAGAACTACCAGCGCAGTGCCGTCGGGAGGAGGTGCTGCGTTAATCTCATCGGCGATTTCCATAATTCTTCTTCGAATTTTGTCCTCGGAAAAAAGTACCCTTACGTCGCGTTCAGTTCCGCCAACATTTATTTTCATGAAACCTCCAATTCGATTGCAGTTTCAAGAACTAGACTGGACATCGCCTTTGCCACGGAAGCTCCCATTTGGACAACATCTGCGTGGTTCAGTCTGTCGTGAGGTCCAGTGAGTCCGGCACCGTAATTTGTCATGCAGCTCAAGCCTGCAACACGGGCTCCCATTTGCCGTGCTGCAATAGATTCAAGCACTGTGCTCATTCCTACCGCTTGTGCGCCCAACGTTTTTAGCATTCTTATTTCAGCTGGAGTTTCGTAGGATGGACCTAAAACACCAGCGTATATACCACGACGCAGAGAGATGTTGAGCGCAGCTGCGCGCGTTTCAAACTGACTGTTCCAGCTCCGATCGTAGGATGATGTCATGTCGCAAAATCGCTGTCCGAAGCCGTCACCAAATGGGCCGGCAAGTGGATTCAATCCAGAGAGATTTATGTGGTCTTCAATGAGCATGAAGTCGCCGAGCTGCCAGTTTGTTTCAAGGCATCCTGCGGCATTCGTAAGAATGACTCCTTTGACTCCCCAAGCGATGAGAGCCCTTAGGTTGTGGACCACGTCACCTGCAGTAAAGCCCTCATATGCATGGTTCCTCCCTCGCAGAAAGGCAACCCGACGTTTTTTAGCTTTGGTTTCAGAGTAGATTTCGCCCACCCGAAGTTCGCTGGCATGACCAACGACTTCACTCACTTTAAAACCTGGGATGTCTGCATAAGCAAGCTTCTCCATGTCATCCAAACTTGGGATGGCGTTTCCGAGACCCGATCCAAGAACGATGCATACGTCAGGAGCAGGGTCGCTGAATTTTTTTGCCAGAAATGCACTGCTCAGCTCAACTCGTTCCTTGTACTTTGCTTCCATAAACGCAGTTCCTTGCGAGGGTGATAGGAGGTTCGTCCTATGATCTGTTCAACTTCCGATGTTCAATTAATTTCTTTTGTTCAAGAATGCCTCTTCAGCTCTGCCTACAAAACGCTCGTAGGTTTTAAATGCCTTCTCAATGGGAGCAGGGGTTCGAAAGTCAACACCAGCCTCAAGCATAATGTCGAGGGGTGACTTTGAGCCGCCGGCCTTGAGCAAATTCAAGACACGATGCTGTGCTGTTGTGTTGTCTGCATTTCTCTTGAGATCCTCAAACAATGACAATGAAGCACAATAGCTCGTCGCATACTTGTATACGTAGAATGTTGAATAAAAGTGTGGAATCCGCATCCACTCATAAGAGTTTTCAGGTGCAAATGCACTCTTGGCACCGTACCACTCTTTGTTGAGAGAAGTGTAGAGCTCATCGAGACTGTCCGCTGTGAGTGAGTCACCTGTGTCCACTTTTCGGCTGGCATCGCGTTCGAAAGTTGCGAAAAGTGATTGTCTAAGGACTGTACCTTCAAATCCCTGCAACCAATGCGACAGAACGTCTTTTGCTAGCTTAGTGCCCGACATGTTGTTCAGAATGTAGTCTGAAAGAAGTACTTCATTGAGTGTGCTGGCCACTTCTGCCACAAAGATCGTGTAGCCTGCCAAATGGTAAGGTTGATTTTTGTTTGCCATCCAGCTGTGCATCGAGTGACCGAGTTCGTGAGCGAGTGTGAACAGATCGTTCAAGCTTCCAGTCCACGTAAGGAGCATCACGGGGTTTGAGTCGTAAGTTCCCCACGAAAAGGCTCCGGATCGCTTGCCTTCGTTTTCTGCCCAGTCGACCCAACGCTCTTCACTGAGTCCTTTGCGCGCAGTTTCGACGTAGTTTTGTCCGAGCGGAGCCAAACTCTTGAGGATGAGATCGCATGCTTCTTGAAAACTCAGGCGCGTTTCTTCGCCATCACCGGCAAGCGAAACGTAGCGATCGTAAATATAGACCTCATCCAGCTTTAGTACTTGACGGCGCAGATCAATACTTCTGTGCAGTGTTTTTATGTTTGCGCGGACTGTTGCGATGAGATTGTCGTACACTTCAAGTGGAATGTTGTCGGGAAAGAGCTGTGACTCCAAAAAGCCATTGAAGCCGCGGATCTTTGCCATGGTACTGCCGGTGAGCAGGCAAGAGTAAAAGTTGCTTGCGATGTGATGACGTGACTTTCCAATTTCCTTGTAAAGTGACTTAAAACTGTTCTCGCGCAGGGTACGGTCGTTAGAGGCAAGCAGTTGGGAGAATCGGCCGTTGGAAACTAAATGCTCCTGACCTTTTGAATCAACCGCTTTTTCGAATTTGAGGTCAACGTTGTTCCATTTTGAATGAATTTCAGAGAACTGGGAGAGCGGAGTTGAAAGTTGAGTAAGAAGTGCTTCTTCACGCTCCGACAACACATGCTTTTGAGAGCGGAGCAGCTCTGTGATCTCGTATTCAAACTCACGCAGAGGCTCAGCTTTTGTCCATTGTTCGAGTTGGGGAAGAGTGAGAAGTTCTGGACTTAAAAAAGCCCATTGTGCCATCAGTGTTGAGCTGACTTGCATGATTTTGGCCATAGCCTCCGACGACTGACCGTTGCCGACATCTTCAGAACTTCTCAAACCGGCATACACATGGAGATTTTCCATCTTACGGATCAAAGCGTTTCGGGCGTGCAAAGCTTCGTGAACGAGCGACGCTCCGCCGTTGCTCAGTTTGCCCTTGAAGCGTCGGTCGAGTTCGTCACTGAGCTCTTTTTCAGTAGGAAGCGAGTTGAGTGCACGAGTCCAGTCCGCAAAGTCAGTGAACAGTTTTGTCAGGTCCCAAGTCTGGTTGGAATCCACCTCGGGGCGTTTAGGCAAAATACTAGTGTTGCTCATGGCTTTCTCCTGAATTCGTAAAATCAAGTCGGGAGCATATCGAGCGATGGCTTGTGCGGCAAGCTGACCTGTGATTAAGCTCGCTCCTCAACGGGAGTAACCCATGAGCCGCACTCTTTTTCCTCATTTTTTCGCATTCTTGCTCACAGGCGGCCTTTTGGCTTACCCCGGAGCCTGTCTTGACCTGATTTTGAGAGACTTTGGCTGGTCACCCGGCGTTTTCGGAATTGCCATGCTACTTCAGGGTGCTTTTTCGTTTATTGGCAGTAAGTTTGCGAGTCACCGTTCAGGTGGAGAATACTACCGAATCTGGGTTGTGCGGAGTTTGCTCCTCTTGGGAGCTGGACTTTTGATTTATTACTTTGCCGACTGGACTTTCTTGCCTGTGCTGAAGGCCTTGGGAGTGAGTTCATCTCACGCCAGTTATCTCCGTCTTGTTGGAATTTGTTGCATTGGATTCGGCATTGGTTGCAACGGAATTCTCAACAACACAGCGGCCTTAGTGAGTGAGAATCCTTCCTTCGGACTGAATCTACTCAACATGGGATTTACAGCTGGTGCGGTGCTTCTGCCCTTGAGTACGAGCCTTTACCTGCATATTCCGGGACTCACCACGAGTGTCTTTGCCTGGCGTGTTCCGGCACTCGTGCTCGTTGCTGCTTACGTGGTTTTGTCACTTCACTGCAGCCGTTCGCAGTATCTGGCACAACCCGCGCATATCGACAAAGGTGCTGACACAATGAGACGAAGGAAGCCTCCTTGGCCCGTGCTGGCCTCAAGTTTGGTGCTTTTTTGCTACGTCGGTAGCGAAATCAACATCTCCAATAGCCTTGGTCTCATGTCAGAATTACTGTTTGGCTTTTCCAATTACGACTCACGAGTTGCAAGTTCTATTTTTTGGGCTGGACTGTTGGGAGCACGTGTTTATTTCTGTTTTCGCTCGCCTCCCGCGCACAGTTATCCACGTGTCATGACCGCGTTGTCACTTGCCTGTGTTTTCTTATTCGCCAGTCTGTTATTCAAGGTCTTTTTGGTGGCACCCGACGCTCTTTTGATGAGTCGCGCGCTCATTCTATGCCTCGGAGTCTGCATCGGAGGCATGTATAGCTTAGCCTTAGGTGCGCTCACAGCTCTTTTTGATTCAGCTCAGGCAAGGCAGTTTGCCAATACGGCCGTCATGAGCGGCGTTGCTGGCGCTGTGATTCTGCCGTTTTTGTTCGGGCAAATCACTGACCTCATTGACCTGTCAGCTGCAACAACGTTTGTGTTTGTTCTTATTTCACTCATGTTTGGCGGTGCAGCACTGCTCATGCACTTCAGCAAGACTTCACGTCAGGCTCACTCTGGAACCGCCTGACTGAATGCAGCCTTCATGCGTGGGGGGCGTTCCTCAAAGGCGCTAAACACCTCAAGGCGTACCTCATCGGCCGTCACAGCGATCATGACGGGCATAAAGCGTGAGAATTTGCTCTGCATGTCAGGGCCCTCAGCAGCAGGGCCACTTGAAAGATTGAAAAACAGGTTGTCAATTTGGACTTTGAGGTCAACTTTTTGATCTGCCGGGTAATCCAGCTTTACGCGTTCACGCACTGCATCTGTGAGTGCAAGAGGAGAAAACATTTGGTGCGCAGCCAAAATTGGGTTTTTGCTCAAGTCGAGCGCAATAATGTCAACGTCCGAGCTTTCGAGTTTTGCACGTCCGTTTGCATAGCTGCCGCCCATATAAATTGTATATTTTGAGGCAATGGGGCGCTTTTCCTTTTCGGCGATAAGAAATTTCTGAAAAATGCGCGCCACGTCGAGCACCTGTTTGGCGTTGTAGTTCCCTCTCGAGGCATCTGGGAAAATCACTTCTCTAAACACGGAAAGATAGGAATCGTACGCTTTGGTGATGTCCGTTTTTACGTCTGGGTGAGAGCTGATCGTTTTGAGCGGATTCACCGCGTAGCTGAGGATCGCGTCAAGACATCGTTTGGGAGCTACTTTTGTAGTTTTCCATGAATGGTCGCCTTTGGATGCGCCAGCATAGTATTCTTTGACTGTAGCAATCAACATGTCGCGTACATCATCTGGAAGCAGTGAAAGTTCTGCATAGCCATCTACCTTTGGTAGGCCGTCGGTTGCGCAGAGTGTGACATAGCGTTTCCATTCTTCAGTATCGAAAACAACTCGCAGAACTTTTTGCTTTGAGCCCTCCGAGCCAATCATGCTGCGCACTTTTTCT
>JBEAPS010000417.1:0-2985 GCA_041164285.1 Pseudomonadota bacterium | reverse complement strand
CCCAGTTTCAAGTGTCGCCTGCTTGGTGCCACCAGTTGCAGTGTCACCACGCACTCCCGGCGGAGTTTCAACAACTTTGAGTTCACAGAATGTATCCGTTTCGCACGCAATTGGCTTTCCTTGATAAAAGAGAACTTTGAGAACGGAATTCTCGAGAAGATAATATTTTGAGTCTGCAACATAATCTTCGGTGAGAGAGATTTGTTCGAAATTGTCTTGATCCATAAAGTGGAAGCCTTCGGAGTCGCGGTAGAGATATTGCATATTTCTCTCTTCAGTGTCCGGCTTACCGACTTTGTCCCCGCTCTTGATATTTTGCTCAAGAACCTGACCAGTGCGCAAGTTTCTCATTTTAGTTCTGGTGAAGGCAGCTCCCTTGCCGGGGTTGACATGCTGAAAATCAACAATAACCCACGGGTCGTTGTTGACCTCAATTTTCAGGCCTCGGCGGAAATCACGCGTCTCATACATAGTCATAGTTGGAATCTCCTTCGGCTGGGGAGTTACCACTGATGACGCCAAAAAGCAATCATATTCATACTAGCAAGCTACTGTTTTTCATACGAAACAGCTACAATGTTCAGAGCTACACATGTACTGAAAGGAAGTGCGTTGACGGCCGAGCTCAACCCCTCATATGCATTGCGCAAAACTAAATGGAAGACCCACTCCGTTTGGGCTCTGGTAACCGTGGTTATATATTCATCGCAAGCTCTCGGCGACGAACGGCAAAAAAGCCAGTCAAGAACGATCTCCACAAAGCCCGATGAAGATTCTCGAAAGCTCGACAACCCAGAATCAAAAGTGGAAGCGGGCCTCGAGCTCGCCTACCTTTCCCCTCCATCCCGGCCCGCTGTAGGGCTCAACTATACGCATCAATTTAGTGCAATCCGTCTTTCACTGCGATTGCAGGGGTCATGGGTTTCACTTTCAAAAACTTTCTCTGAAGCTGCTCAAAAAAGCAGCTATGCAAATCGATTGTCGGAAGCCAATGCGCAGTTGACTGAGGTTAATCTCAGCGCACCAGAGTTGGCCCTCACTTTGCTTCAGCACTATTTTATTGCAGTCTCACCTATTCTGCGCGCCACACACTGCAGTGCAACTTACAGCACAGTGAATGACAATGCTCTTCAATTTGAAAGCGCTGGGCTCTCATTGGGCGTGCAGGGCGCAGCCGGAATCAGAATTGGAGGAAAATTCAAAGTTGAATTTGCTACGGGATTCCATCTGCCAATCAATAGCATTGGCGCGGCAGCCGTCAATTATACGCAGACATCTTCGAATTCAGCTGCAGACTTCAACGACCAAGAGCTCGATTCAATTTTAAATTCGCTGCAGCCTTATGCAAAGGAATTGTCGGAGGGTTTCACGCTTCAGTTCGGAGTGAGAGGCTTATGGAAAATATGAGTATGAATACGATGAAGCCAGAGCAGGTCGAAAAGCTCCATCACGTAGATGAGGACAACGAATGAAAGCGTTTTTTGATAAAGTCATCGGATCCACGAAGGACTCAAACTCACAAATCCATCTCGATAACTGGTACAAAGCGCTAACAACCGTAATTCATCATCTCTCTCATCTTTCCCCAAGCCTTAATTTTGAGAGTTTTTGTCGGCACGTGACCGATGCACTTTGTCATGGTTTGAAACCGCTTCAACCCATCGCAGCGCATTTCCGAATCGATGTCACAACTTCGCACCTATGGCTTCCCGACGCATCATTTAAACTTGACTCTTTTTATAGAATGCAAAACGACATTCTAATCAACAGTCAAACAAGACCAGTAGAAACGTCGCGTCAAGACCTTTTTAAAACGACCTGCATCATCCCATATGAACTGCACAAACACGCAATTGAAATTACCATCTTTCACAATGTTGATGCTCAACCACAAGCCCGCGCCATAGCCCCCATAATAACCGGCCTGACACGAGCCGTTTGTCAGGCTATGACTCTTCGTGACGAGTACTTGTCCAGTAAACAAAGCTGGGAAGCACAAGTTGAAAAAATAATAGGTTCACGACTCGCTGACTTCATTTACCAAACAAAATCTCCCTTTGTTTTTGCGAACAATCTGCGCGCATTCAAGCTCTTAGGAACGAAAGGTGGAAACGAACAAATTTTCTTGCACAACGACGATTCACAAGGCTACTTTAGAGCCATATTTGTGCGATTTGAAGATACCGAAAAAACAATGCAGTCAATTTCAAGGAATATTGCATTTTTTACCGCACTCGCCTCGCAGCTCAGAAACTTTGACAGTGAAAATCCATGCTCAAATTTTTCTGAAATACTGAGTTATCTAGAGCGTGCATTCAACAGTTTGAATCACCTCATTGGAATGAAAAATGAGATCGCATTCTTTGTTGCAGAGCTCTCGCTCAAAACTGGTGTTGTAAAATGGCATAATGCAGGGCTACCACCGCCTATGATCTTTGGCAAAAATGCTGAATCTGTGTCACTTCCATCGCAAAACATTCAGAAGCCATACTCAACATCTCATCCACACGACTGGCAAGTTCAGTACAGTATTAAAATCCCTACCGACACGGGCTTATTCTTTTTCACAGAGTCTGCTCTCAAGAGATTATCGGAGCTCCACACGAGCGCATCTGCATTTTTTGATCGCATTAAGTCAGCATCAAATGCAGCGCATATTATAATGGAAGCTGAGAAAATTCTGTCCACTCCGGATTCAAGCCGTGTGGTTTCTGCTAGCGTGACTGATTGGGGCAAAATATCCTACGACTTGTCTCTAGTGAGTCTATTCAATTCGCCTATGCCTCGAAGTTAAAAAATTCAATTACAACTTTAAATTGTACAAAAACAACAAGCATTGATGCGTCTTGTATTTCTACATCTTAAGGAGCGAGTAAGTAACCAGAAAGTTATCAACAATGATCCAAGTGGCAAAAGCTCCGAATCATCGAACAGGAGAGGAGCGTTTAATGCCATGATGTCCTTCGATGTAGCAATTATTGGCGG
>JBEAPS010000416.1:0-2754 GCA_041164285.1 Pseudomonadota bacterium | reverse complement strand
CGCAGCATGACCACAGCTTCCGCACGTAAAAAGTTAAAGATGGAAAATTACCTGAAAACTTGGTGAAAGCTGTTTAATATTTAGACACTGCTCATCAATCTCATGAATGCGAATTGTTTGCGGGATGTGCACGTTTTGAGATTCAAGTCACTTTGGTCCGTTTATTGCTGACGGCTCGTTAACTCCACTTTTTCGGAGTCGAACCTTAGACGGAGGGCAGAAACTTATGAAATTTCTTGGTGCGCTACTCATCTTCACTGTTGCATGTTCTCCGCACAACACCGACCAAAGTCGTGTTTCGGGCTTAGTTCAAGAGAGTTTCGACAGCAAAAATTGTGTTTTCGACTCCGGAGATCAATTCGAGCCAAGAAGTAGACTTGAGAAGGGCCCCAAAGCCGGCAATTGCCTCGACTCGCGTGTCGGACGTCCCGTTCGGCGACTCTCGGAAGCAGAGGTATCAAAGTTTGGTGGGTCTGCACCTGGAGTTCTTGCTGTAGCGAACGTCTCTCACATGGGGGAATATTACGTTGCTCATATACCTGTGAGTAAAATCAAAGCGGGAATTTTTCAGCTGGAATATTTCCCGGCTATTGTACCTGCTGGGCACACTCAGCTTCGGCTTCAATTTGATGAAAATTCCCCAGTCACACTCGTGTCTCAGTCAACATCTTCCATGACCAAAGTGATCAAAGTCCACGATTTGATACTCAGCGTGGAAGCTATAGGTAATCCCGGATATAAGTACGATTTGTTCAAAGGAATGGAGGATCATTTTGCTGCGATCCACCGAATGACGACGTTACAAGACAAGTATCAGCATATGATTGTGAATAAGAAGCACCGCGTTGAACAATGGAAGCTCAATCTCGAACCCAATGAACTCCAAAGAATTTTGGAAATGTATGTTCAAAAAAGTCAGTCGGCCGGAACTTCGACAATGTACCATACATTATTTTTTAACTGCACAACTGAAGCAATTGCCGCGATAGACGCAGGTGCTCAGTACAACGTATTGGAAAAAATTGGCAAGTTCACAGCGAAAACTACTGATTTTTACCCAAATGTGATTCGAATTTCGCTACAAAAGCGCGGTCTTTTGCCAAAGTTTGGGAAAGGGAATGATATCGCTGAATTGGATAAAGACAACTCGTTCGTTAAATGAAGTCGAGAAATGCAGTGCGTTCAAGAACTGAACGCACTGCATTTCCAGTTATGAGCGACCCAATTAGTTTTCGAGTGTCTTAGTTAGAGGGATTAAAATTTGCAGGGATATTTAGAATTTTAGTTTCTCAAATCGATGTTTAAGATCTTACATAAAAATCCCGATACGCTCCTAATGTTGAAGTTGTCTATCATATCAGTGGTTCTGTTTGGTGCTTGCTCCAAAGGTGAGCCAAACAGTGTTGTATGTTCAAAGCCGAACAGCGTATCACTTCCCTCCCCAAACAAAGAAGTACATGCGTTTAAAAATTCAAATTCAAGAGCTCGATCTCTTCAAACAAGGACTCTCACTTTTTCAGACGAGAGCAAGTTTAGCCTCTGAAACAGATTTGAGTGCAGAGCAGGATCTCAATGAGTATATTTTTGCAGCAAAGCGAAATCCTGTTCAACTGAACGGTGCTGATTTGATCGAGCGAGGAACTCCAATTTGCAAAGAAGATACTTCTCAATTTAAAGCACTCAATCCTGAAAAGTCGACAGTTTGTTCAACCGTTTTGGATCTCGCTCGAATCGAGGCACTTGTCCCAGAGTTTGAGTACCAGAAGCCAGAAATATCTGAGGCTCTTAAGCGAATGTCGAGCGATTTGGCGGAAGTCGAAAAATCCAAATTCGCTAGTTCTGAAGCGCTCGAAAAGTCCGGCATTTTAACAAGTGCACAACGAAGTGACTATGATTTTTACCTGACAAACTGGCGCCTTAAAGTCTCAGCTTTGACAACTTGGAAACGGTACGAGGCTCAGTCAGGGCTCATAGAAAAGGTGCGTAATTGTGCTGATGGGAGTGAAGAGGGGATTTGTGCTGCGGGCTTCCGTTCATACTTCGCACCGGCAATTTCAGAATATCTGCAATGGGACCCGACGAATGTGAGCTCTAACCTCGATTTTCGCCAAGCACTCAAAAACGAAGTCTACCATGACATTCGGCAGCAATATCCCTCAAAGCACAACCTGAAGTGGTTGCTGGAAGTGCAAAAACTAAATGCGCAAGCGTTCATTCCATTGCATGGTAAACTTGAGTTCGCTTCGAATTTTTCAAAGATAGCAATTGAACCAGAGAAAGAGCTCAAGGTTGTTGGTGAAATGGCCCCACTTTTTTTTGGAAAGCTGAGTACTCTGCTTCTTTCCAACGGGGATCTAGAATTAAAGTTAGTTCATTCTCTTACTTTCAATGACAAATCGATGCTCATTAGTCACTCAAAGTTAAATCAATCCCAATCAGCGAACTATTTACCTCAACCGGGAGACTCGGGCTCGGTTTTAGTTACTGATTCCACTCCCATTGGGATTGTATCGACAGTCGATGGTGTCGAAACATCAGGCGGGACTTCAATCTTGCCTCTGCCCGATTTCCCCGAGGACTCAAATGAACCGCTCCGAGAGGGAGGGGATGCGATTATAAAAGAGCCTGCCTCAGCAAACGTTAATACTTGTCTATGACTGCAATTGAAGCTCTCAAGTCGTGTGAAGCTTGAGGTTATTCAACCCCTACTTTGGTTGATTGAGCCGGTGATCATAGGGGTCTACGACGTAAAGT
>JBEAPS010000415.1:0-8258 GCA_041164285.1 Pseudomonadota bacterium | reverse complement strand
TCTTTGCCTTAGCCTTGCACCACTCGGCGCTTGGGTTGCTCTTCGCGGAACTCTGCCGACCAAACTGCTTCTTCTTTCCGGAGCGATTACGTTTTGGGTGGGCGGATTTGATATCATTTATGCTCTTCAAGATGAGCACTTTGATAGATCTGCTCAACTCAATAGCATACCGAGCAAATTTGGCACGACTCGGTCTCTCTGGATAGCACGTGTCAGTCACTTGTTGGCGGCATTATTATTCGCGGCCTTTGGATTGGCCTTCGCTCTTGGTGTCATATACTTTGTAGGGCTGGCAATTGCGGCAGTGCTTATGACGCAACAGCACATTGTGGTTCGAAAAGGTTCACTAGATAAAATCGATTTCGCCTTTTTCAATCTCAACGGCTGGATAGCTGTGCTTCTTTTTGTTGCCACCAGTCTATCTGTTTGGCTGCAACCAGTTTAAAAGACTTTAACCCGCTTGGAGAACCATAAAATCATGGCATACCAACACACCCAAATTGAGCCTAAATGGCAGAAGCTATGGGCTGATAACTCTATTTTCAAAACCACTGAAGATCCGTCCCGCCCAAAATATTACGTGCTCGATATGTTTCCTTATCCTAGTGCGGCAGGATTACACGTAGGACATGTTCTGGGCTACACGGCCACTGATATCGTTGCCCGCTTTTACAGAATGAAAGGCTACAACGTTCTTCACCCCATGGGCTGGGATGCGTTTGGGCTTCCAGCAGAACAACACGCAATTGATACGGGTGAGCACCCCGCAAAACTCACCTTCAGAAATATTGACAACTTCAGAAGGCAACTCTCATCACTCGGCTTTTCCTATGACTGGAGCAGAGAAATCGCAACATGCGAACCAGGCTATTACCACTGGACACAGAAAATTTTCCAAGTCCTTTTTGAAAAAGGGCTTGCTTATCAGGCAGAAATGCTCGTCAACTGGTGCCCTGCACTCAAGACAGTGCTTGCGAACGAAGAAGTAATTGACGGCAAAAGTGAACGTGGTGGACATCCGGTTCATCGTGTCCCCATGCGTCAATGGATGCTAAGAATAACCGCCTATGCTGAGCAATTGCTCGCAGACCTAGAAACTGTCGACTGGCCTGAGAATGTAAAAGATATTCAGCGCAACTGGATTGGAAAATCTGTTGGAGCGAAAATCCAGTTCAAAATCAAAGCACAACAAGAAATGTGCATTGAAGTCTTTACCACCCGACCGGATACTCTTTTTGGTGCAACCTATGTGGTCCTCGCTCCTGAACACCCGCTGGTCGACGAAATTACAACAACCGAATTCAAGGCTGCAGTTGACGACTATAAAAAGAAATCGGCTCTTAAGTCTGACATGGATCGAACGGAGCTCAACAAAGACAAAACCGGGACTTTCACCGGAGGGTATGCACGTCATCCAGTCAGTGGGGCAGAGGTACCCATCTGGATTAGCGACTACGTGATGATGACATATGGAACTGGTGCCATCATGGCAGTGCCAGGACACGACGAACGCGACCACGAATTTGCAGTGAAGTTTGGACTGCCGATTGTTCAGGTCGTTGCACCTGAAGGTGGGTCGCACGATATTACGACGTCGGCATTTACGGGATCCGGAAAACTCGTCAACTCCGACTTTCTCAACGGCCTTGATGTTAGCGCTGCAAAACAAAAAATGATTGACTTCTTGCTGACGAAAAATCTAGGCGAGGCAAGTACAAATTATAAATTTAGAGATTGGC
This sequence comes from Pseudomonadota bacterium, assembly GCA_041164285.1. Lineage (GTDB taxonomy): Bacteria > Bdellovibrionota_B > Oligoflexia > Silvanigrellales > Silvanigrellaceae > RFOM01. Next base: position 6,519 of record JBEAPS010000415.1, on the reverse strand, counting down.
TTTTCTCACGTCAGCGATATTGGGGTGAGCCTATTCCCATACTTAAGAACTCCAGTGGCTCAATTGTGCGTGCGCTCAAAGATGATGAATTACCGCTCACGTTGCCAGAAGTAACGAGTTATGAGCCAACTGGAGACGGGAAATCTCCTCTCGCTAATATCACCTCATGGGTACAACGCGGTGAGTACTTCATAGAAACTGACACGATGCCAGGGAGCGCGGGTTCAAGTTGGTATTTCTTGCGATTCTGTGACCCTCTCAATACGAACGCACCCTTCGACTACGAAAAAGCCAAATTTTGGATGCCTGTGGACCTTTACATCGGAGGTCAGGAACATGCAGTCGGACACTTACTGTATTCCCGCTTCTGGACCAAAGTTCTGTTTGATGCGGGCATATGTCCAGTCAAAGAACCATTTCAAAAACTTGTTAATCAGGGAATGATTTGTCGCAATGGCGCCAAGATGTCGAAGTCTAAGGGCAATGGCGTCAACCCCGATGAAGTGCTGGAAAAATTCGGAGCAGATGCCCTTAGGGTTTATGAAATGTTCATGGGACCACTCACACAAACAAAAGAGTGGGAAGATTCAAATCTTGCTGGCATCCACAGATTTCTCACCCGTATCGAGCGACAGTTGCTCGATGATAGTGGAATCGCCCTTATTGATGACTCGGCTCCCACGCGTGACCAACTGCGCTTACTCCACAAAACCATAAAAAAAATAACTCAAGACATCGAAAACCTGTCGTTCAATACCTCAGTTTCGCAAATGATGATCTTCTTAAATGGAATGGCAGAATCCAATTGTAAATCTCGACAAGTCTGGGAAAAGTTCATTCCACTGCTATCCCCATTTGCTCCTCACCTCGCAGAAGAGCTCTGGAACCGCTGTATCCAAACGAATAAAGATCTTACAAGCTCCGGATATCCGTTTGTGAGTTGCGCACAGTGGCCAGCATTTGATGAAAGTCTTGCGCAAGATGATGAAGTAAAAATCGGGGTTCAAATAAACGGAAAATCAAGGTCAGAGATCACATTGCCACTCGACTGCGACCAAGAAAGTGCAGTTACTATTGCAAAGGACGACAAAATCATCGCTGCTGCACTGGAGCAAATCGAGGTCAAAAAGATTATCTTTGTGAAGAACAGAATTTTAAACTTTGTAGGAGCTCCCAAGTAATGGAGCTAAAGCCCGACGAATGGGACAATCCTCGCTCGTTGTTCGAGCGAGGATTTGAGAAAAGCCGTCAGAGCTGATTTTGAGCTCTGTGCACGGTGAAAGTAACAAGATTCACGATCTCTTCAACGTCACTGTTGCGCTGCAAAACATTGACAGGTTTTCTCATTCCAATCAGGAGCGGACCAATGAGGGTTGCACCACCGAGTTTGTTGAGAAGCTTATAAGCAATGTTTCCTGAGGTGAGGTCTGGAAACACAAGCACATTTGCCGCGGCCTTCAAACTAGAAAAACTGTAGCTGCGTTGCAAAATTTCTGTGGTGACAGCTGCATCTGCCTGAAGTTCCCCATCCACTTCGATATCAGGCCGCAACTTCTTGACCAAGCGCGTGGCATGAATGACCTTTTCTGCACTTGGATGCTTGTTACTTCCAAAGCTACTAAAACTCAGCATCGCAACACGCGGCATTTCGTTGAGATACTGTTTGGCAGTGTCGTGAGCCTGAATGGCAATTTGCGCCAACTGCTCTGCATCTGGTTCAATGTTTACAGTCGGGTCGGAAACAATGATACTTTTATCTCGCCACACGAGCATATAGACACCAGCAAGGACCTTATCGGGCTGAGTGCCAATTACATGTAATGCCGGACGAATTGCATTGGGGTAGGTGTGATGCACACCCGACAAATATGCATCGGCATCACCACGCTCAACCATCATGGCCGCATAATACTGATTTTCTTGCATCAACTCTTGAGCAGACATTCGCGTGACGCCGCTTCTAGAGCGTTTCTCCAACAGAATTTGAGCATATTCTTGTGTTTTTGGAGAAGTGGTTGGATCAATAATTGCAGTACTCATCAAACCATCAAGTCGCTGCTCAATTATAATTGAGCGTATTTTATCTGAATTACCAAGAAGAATTGGCTCACAAATCGACTCCTCAACTAGCTGCTCTGCTGCGCGTAAAACCGGTAAACTGGCACCCTCAGGGAGAACCACTCGTGTTCTCGACCCTCGAGCACGATTGTTATCGACAACCATGCGCTTAATTTTTCTTGTCACGAGAGAAGCGACACCCAAGCGACCTTCCAGATGGTCTTTATAAAATTCAAGATCAACGCTCTTACGTGCAACGCCACCCTCCATGGCTGCTTTTGCTACCGCGGGAGCAACCCAAGTCAGCAGGCGAGGGTCAAAAGGCTTTGGTATCAAGTAATCGCGGCCGAATGTGTAGTCATGCCGAGCGTAAGAACGACTCACACTTTCTGGTACATCCTCTTTGGCAAGCTCCGCGAGCGCATAAACGGCTGCCATTTTCATATCTTCTGTGATCTGTCGCGCTTGAACGTCGAGCGCACCTCTAAAGATATATGGATAGCCAAGAACGTTGTTCACCTGATTTGGGTAATCAGATCGGCCTGTGGCCATAATTGCATCGCCACGAACTGCGAGTACATCTTCTGGACGAATTTCGGGATCGGGATTTGCCATTGCAAAAATAATCGGGTCCTGTGCCATAGACTGAACCATCTCTTGCGTCACAGCACCTGCAACGGAGCATCCGCAGAAGACATCCGCACCATCGAGACACTCACCAAGAGTTCGCTTGGTTGTGTCATTCGCAAATCGCTCTTTGTACTTATTCATTCCCTCGGTACGGCCACGATAGACAACACCCTTGCTGTCGCACATAAAGAGATTTTCACGACGAACTCCCAGATTCAGATACATCTGAGCACAGGCAATGGCAGCTGCACCAGCTCCATTGACAACGACCTTGATGTCTTGAATTTTTTTACCGATGATCTCAATTGCATTTAACAATGCAGCACCGCTCACAATTGCAGTGCCGTGTTGGTCGTCGTGGAATACGGGAATGTTCAGGGCCTCACGGAGTCGCTCTTCTATCTCAAAACACTCAGGCGCCTTAATGTCCTCAAGGTTTATTCCACCAAAGGTGGGTTCCAACATCTTACATGCAGAGATCACCTGATCGACCTCTGGCGCATTGAGCTCAATGTCAAAGCAGTCAATATCAGCAAACCGCTTGAACAATACGGCCTTGCCTTCCATCACGGGTTTCGCAGCCAATGGACCTATATTTCCTAACCCCAAGACCGCAGAACCGTTAGAAACAACCGCAACAAGATTTCCTCTCGCAGTATATTCAAAAACCGCATCAGGGTTTTTAGCGATGTCTTTGCAGGGTTCAGCAACACCGGGCGAATATGCAAGCGTGATGTCATGCTGTGTCTTACATTCTTTGGTCACCGCAATTTCAATTTTTCCTTTACGACCTTTGCGGTGATATTCTAGGGCCTGTTCGCGCATGCTCATGTTCTGTTTCCCTCTAAGAATCAAGTTCAAATCAGGCCGGAATTTAGCTCTGTATCGACGTAATGACAATCTTTGCTGGGGTACGATTCACCGAGGAGATCACCCTGGGGTCAAAGTATTGTCCTCGCAAAACATTGCCTACCACCCGCCAGTCAGTCGCTCTAGGCTCTAAATGTGCCTGAGGAGTAAACAAAATGGAAACGAACCTAGTCAAAGGCCAGTGGTATAAGCTCACGGAAGCGGCACAGCTGCTTGGAGTTTCTGAGATCACCGTGCGAAGAAAAGCCAAGGCGGGCCAGGTAAAAGCAGTTTTAAGAAACGGTAAGTACCTAGTTTACCTTGAAGAAGATAAAGAACTGGGACTTTTTGTCGGCCTGCAAGATGACAAAGTCATGCCGACAATGGGACGTTTCCAAACTCAGCGAACAGGGTTCAACCAATTACGCACAGACTCAAGGCAAATTCCCCAAGGAATTGCGGAAAATCAATCCGACGAGCTCATTCACTCGCTCAAGCGAACTATTGCTGACCAACAGACTTTGATTGCTTCCCTTGAAGACTCGATTCTGCGTCTACGACAAAAGCTTTCTTCCGGACAAAATTCCAGTAGATGACCTGGTAAACCAAGAAGCCAGACAACAAAAGAAATTGACCTCTCAAAGCAGTTTCAGCGAACACAACCCCATCTCCCGAGTGCGAAAATAATGAGGGGCGGTCACGCAGTAGCCAAAAAAAACCTGCGGACATGAATGTCATTGGATGACAGATGAATAAAACCGCATGAAGCCAATGTTCAAAGCCGTTGCATGCACTGGAATGAATCCATTCGTCTTTGGTAACGAACAATGAGGATGCCAAGCCGGCAACTATAAAGCCAAGCAAAGCACCTTCACTAAAGGTGTTGAATACCGGCACAGCCATTGCAATCAGAACGGTGAGTGTGTCGAGCGGATGGCCGATGCGCTCCCACCTTGGTAAGTTCCGCTTGTAGTGCAAATGGAATTCATCGACAACAAGAGCCAACGCCTGAATCACCCAGGGTACAAGGGCAACACCAATCCACTGATAAATCATAGCTATCTCGCGACTTCAAACAGACCGCCGGCTATAGTCAGACCAGGGCCGAATGCTAAGCTAAGGACTCGTGTGCCATTGGGGTACACTGCTGGATTATCGACGATCGACTGCCACACATGGGGGAGGGTGGCAGACGACATGTTACCAAATCGCTTGAGTACATCACGACTTGCGCTCAGTTTTTCTTCAGGTATTTCAAGCAATGTTTGGACATGATCAATAATTTTTGGACCACCGGGATGAACAGCGTACACCAACCCGGGAAGTGCCTCTGCTTCAGTCAACCCAGCACGTGCCAACAATTGAGAAACGAATCCCCTCAAAGAAGACGCTATCAATTGGGGAACTTCGCGCGCCAATGTCATCGACATACCCCATGAAACAGGCATCCACGTCATAGCCGCTGCGGATTGAGGAACTTGGATCTCGTCCATTGCGAGAATTCTAAAACACCCGCCTGCTCCCACTGGTTGAGCAGATACTTTATAACGAATGAAGCCGTCTGCGAATAAACTTTGAACTACTAATTGCTCTGGTGAGTGATCTTGCGGATTGAAATGCAGCGTACAAAGCTCTGTATGGACGACATCAACAGCAGAGCTGTTGCGATCCCGACCGGTGTTCGCCGAATGCAAAGCCAAAGCAGCAGCCATACGACTCGCAGGAAGCGAGGCGTAGCAACCCATATGATAAGCATGAAGCACGCGCGTTTGGGCTGCATGGTCACTTTCAGCAACAAAGCGTTGCAATGGACTCGGAGACAAGTAGCCGGTACATGTCACATGAATGAGGTCCTGCTCTAATCGCTCACCAGAATCAAAAAGAAAATTACACTTTTCTCTCACAAGCTCATCAAAAGTAGCTTGTCGCGAAGCCATATCAAGGCCGCCCGCCCTTTCGTTAAGCCGAAAAATCTTCATCTCATTCCAGTTCGTATGAGAGAAATCAGCCAGCTCGTGGCCTCTAGACGCAATCCTGTCAGGCGAACATCCGAAGCGCGCAATGAGCTTTTTGACCGTCTCGACGTTCCAATCTCGACCGCTATCCCGACTGCTACTGAGTTTCTCAGCGGCAACGTGCGCAGACGCAAGCCAATCGATCGCATCTTCCTGCGATTTTTCGAATTTTGGCCTCACGCATTTGAACTGACCAAGATAAAGAGGATGATTCATAGAACCTCCGAAATTCGGGCAAAAGTCATCACTACTGAGTAGTGAGACACTCTAACAGATAATCCGCCACCAAGTCAGGAGGCAGATCCGCCAAACAACGGTGATGGCGTTTTGGGCACACTTGATGTCCGTGCTTTGAACACGGCTGACACTCAAGATGAGACCCAACAATCAAGGGATAATCAACTACGCGAGAACCAGAAGCCAAAGGCCCGAAACCCGTTTTGGCCGACGTCGGCCCGAATAGTGCAAAAGTACGTGTGCCAGCCGCACTAGCAATGTGAAGTGGTGCCGAATCGGGGGTCAAAACAAAAGAAGCCCTTTTTGTAAGCTCAATCAACTCGGCCAAAGGCAGACAGCTCTGCGCGTCACGAATGCGTCCAGACTCTATGTGTTGCGGGCATGACTTTTTTAAAAATTGAAAAAGCTCATCAATCACTTTGCGATCCTGAGCCCCTCCGGAGACGACGCAGTTCAAATTTGGACGCGCCGTGAGAAGGCGATCAATCACGCGAGCTAGCAGCTTTGGCGGATAGCGCTTAGTTTCCCAAACTGAACCGGGCGAGCAAATGAAGAACTCAACCTGCTCCTGCGCAAATTTCGGAAATGCTCTGCAAAAAGTGGCTAGACTGGCATCCCCCTTGAGGTCAAGCTGTGCCGCACCAAAGGTCTCCTTATCTACAAGGTCTCTGCAAAGCTCTAAATAACGACGCGATTCGTGGCAATCAGCCAAGCGCTCAACTTTCTCAAA
>JBEAPS010000414.1:0-11417 GCA_041164285.1 Pseudomonadota bacterium | reverse complement strand
CGTTTTCGCTGAATGAATGCAATGCCATAATTGGATTGTAGTGTAGCAGAAAAAGCCCGAGCGAGGGATTCCTCGTAACATTGTTGCTCTCAAACGAAACGACGGAAATATTGAGTCCTTTTTTCTGCGTGTCATATCCAACGTCCAATTGCACTTTTTTCGCTGGATTGCATTCCTTGAATCCTTGCACAACACCCTTAATGAGCTGTCGGAGGTGGGTTGGATATCCGAATACAAATGAAGGACAAGTCTTTTCAATATTGAGTCTGATGCCCAATTGACTATCTAACGAGCCTTGAAGGTCTGTTAGAAACTGAAATAGATTAAACTCAATTCGATTTGTGTGCGTTGCAAGGCTTGCGTTGTTAGACTCTTCGAGAAGTCCATGCATGTTGTCGACGAGTGCCTCACAAATCGAAAGTAAACTTTCTGACTCAGCAATTTGTCTCTGATTCATTGTTTTTTTCATCTTGTGCACGAGTTTCATTTGAATGTTTGAATGCTCTAGAATGACATCTTCAATTAATTGAATATTGCTCGCACTCTGATCGCGAATTAAAGTCAGCACAGCGAAGCGCTCACCATTGTTGTTTAATGTTGCTATCGAGTAACGATAGCTCCGTGGGCCATCTGGGGCTTCTACAGTACAGGGCTGTGATGTGATTTTCGGATAGTCCTGACTGATTACTCTCAGTATTTTCTCTTTCGACTCATCGCTGACCTGAAGTATAGCCGTGACAAACGACTCAGCGCTCATACTCGACGAAAGTTCACCCGAAACGTCCAAGTCCTCAAAGAAACTTTCCATAGCAGAATTGTAATGGCGAAGGTGTCCTTCTGCTCCAAATACTGCGATAGGTTCATCAACGGTGTTGAATGATTTCGTCCAATTGAGTTTGTTGCTCTTTTGCTTTTTATCCTGTTCCGACAATATCGAAGCTATCTGTCCGAATTCATCACTGTCGAACTGTTCGAGGGGAAATCGAGATTTTTCTTCAAGGCGTTCAATTACAATTTTTGATTTACTCGATTGCCTGAATTTTGCCACATCCGTGAGCCTTCGTGAGAGCAACGCTTCACGAAGAATTCTGAGAGGTCGAAATATGTAGTGTTTGTTAAAGAGGAAAAGGGCTGCGCATGCACTGATAAGCGTAACGAGTAGGGTTCCAATCAGCCATCGTTGGAACTGCATTGACTCTCTCGCAATTTTTAATTCGGGATAGTCGCTCTCTGAAAGCACCAGGGAATATTCGGGTTCCACAAGCGAGTGGCTATTTATGAGCCAGAAAGTTTCACCATTTGTGTGGGTGACTTGAGCCATTTGATTGATTGATAAATTGTGTGGGAGAAGATTCCTCGGAATCAATCGGTTGGAGTAAAGGATTGAGGGTGCGTTTTCAATTTCACCTGAAGTCTTACCAAAAATGTCTTCATACAGGTTTGGGACTCGATTGTGCCATCGCTGCACGGCAACGTGAGCTGCTTCAAGATTAAATCTCTGAGCACGACTGTCGGAAAGGTAGAAGAGTGCCCCTGAACCCAAAAAACCCAGAGCAAAAAAACAGACAACGAGAGTAAAGCGAAATCGGTCTTCAACAGAGATAGCAAGCTGACCCGCAGTTCTCCAAATACTCCGGTCATTTGGGCCCGATTTGCCGTGTCCCATTCCCTCTCCCCAGCCCTACCGTTTGCTACTTCTGCAGAAGGATATGGCCCAGTGCCCCACCCTCAACCGGTCTTCGGAATGAAATGTCTCTTTTTTTAGCAAAATATATTTTCCGTGTTGCATCTTTGCACTCGGTGATTTAAACCCCTTGGGTCACTCATTCTTTTGAGTGTGTTTTTCCGCTCCAAAGGCGTTCTGACTTTGGTCGCTTTTAATAACCCCCCTAAATTTTTCGGAATTTTTTACATGGCTGATGATACCAAGCCTCTCGATGATGTGAATGCAGAAGAGTCTTCTCCTCGGAAAAAAGTAACGCGTCGCCCTGTCCGCAAGGAAGAGCCCGCTGTGGAGGAGGCGATAGCCGCTTCGCCCTCGCAACCCGCGGTTGAGGCAGTGGCGGATGCCGCACCTGCTCAAGAAGGTGAGGCACCAGCTCCAGTCGCTGCATTTGTTCCTCAGAAGCGCGATGATCGCCGAGGCTTTATGGGCCGTCGTGATGGTCAGGGCGGTGGTGGTCCTCAAATGCGTGACGGCGGAATGCCGCAGCCAAACGGTGTGCCTCACGCGGGTGGCGGAATGCCTCAGCAAGGTCATCAGGGTCATGGTGGTGGACAACAAGGATTTCGCCGTCCAGGTCATGGTGGACACATGGGAAGGCCCCATGGTCAAGGTGGGTTTCAGCGCCAAGGTGGTGGTAACTTTAACCCCAGTTTCAAGCGTCAAGACAAGCAACAGCACCTTCCCTTAGTTGAAGAAAAAGAGCCAGAGTTCAATGCGAATGTTCCTGTCATGAACTTGAAGGAACTCAAAGAGAAGCACATCAGTGATCTCGTTCAAATGGCCCGCGAAATGGGTGTCGAGGGTGCCGCTAACCTGCGAAAGCAAGACTTGGTATTCGCACTTCTTGGCGCACAGGCTGCACGTAATGGCGTTGTGTATTCTGAGGGTGTCCTCGAGACTCTGCCCGATGGCTTTGGTTTCTTGCGTGCACCAGACTACAACTATTTGCCGGGGCCGGATGATATATACGTTTCGCCGTCCCAAATTCGCCGATTCAACCTCAGAACCGGCGACACAGTTTCAGGTCAAATTCGTCCTCCAAAGGACAATGAGCGATACTTTGCGTTGCTCAAAGTTGAATCTGTCAATATGGAACCGCCTGATCTCACAGGTGAGAAAATTCTCTTTGACAACTTAACAACGATTCATCCAAACGAGCGCCTAAAGCTTGAATACCATCCCGAGGTACTCAGCACGAGGACCATCGACTTGATGTCACCGATTGGTAAAGGTCAACGCTCTTTGATTGTTGCGCCTCCTCGCACGGGTAAAACTGTTCTTTTGCAAAATATTGCCACTGCAATTGCTCACAATCACCCTGAAGTCGTTCTCATTGTTCTACTTATTGATGAGCGTCCTGAAGAAGTGACCGAAATGGAACGAACAGTGAAAGGTGAAGTTGTCTCGAGTACCTTCGACGAGCCGGCGTCCCGCCATGTGCAAGTTGCTGAAATGGTGATCGAGAAGGCTAAACGACTTGTTGAACACAAAAAAGATGTTGTCATTTTGCTCGATTCAATCACTCGCCTCGCACGTGCCTACAACTCCGTTGTTCCTCCGAGTGGAAAAATTCTTACTGGTGGTGTCGATGCAAACGCACTTCACAAACCGAAGCGATTTTTTGGTGCAGCTAGAAATGTGGAAGAGGGCGGAAGTCTTACGATCATTGCAACAGCCCTGATTGAGACTGGTAGCCGTATGGATGAGGTTATTTTTGAAGAGTTCAAGGGAACTGGAAACATGGAACTTGTGCTTGATCGCCGCTTGGCAGAGCGCAGGGTGTTCCCAGCAATCGACATGAATAAGTCTGGAACGCGTCGCGAAGACTTGCTCTTGCCAAAGGAAACACTCAATCGTCTTTGGGTTCTGAGAAAGGTCATCCATCCGATGAGCCCAATTGAGTCGATGGAGTTTTTGATTCAACGGTTCGAGCGCACCGAAACAAATGACGACTTTCTTGGAAGTATGAACGGATAATCCAACAATTATGGGGTAAAGTGATGACCCTTACACAGGAATTCTCACTCACCGACTTGTTGGAGCTGCCGCAGAACGCGGCAGCTTCTTCTTTGTCGGAATTGCAGAGTTTAATTGATGACGAACAAGCGCGTTGTGCGCGGGTTATTTCATTGCCGCCACAGAATTTTACAGAACAGCAGTCTGAAGAAGTTCGAGTTCGATTCACCGGTCGAAAATCGCCTCTTCAAGATTGGCTCAAGGCTCTGAGAAACTTTCCAGCAAATGAAAGAAAAGATGCCGGCGCAAAGATCAATCAGCTGAAGAGTTATCTAGAACAGCAAGTGGAGCTGTTCGTGTCTGCTTGTCGCAGTGCCGCCGAACTACAGCGGCTAGAAAAGGAGCGGATTGACCTAACACTTCCAATTCCGCAACTGAACTTGGGTTCAAGGCACCCGGTGTCGCTTGCTGCACAGCAGTTGCTTGAGCCATTGCGAAGGCTGGGTTTTACAGTGATTGATGGCCCAGAACTCGAGCGAGAGTTTTATAATTTCGAAGCTTTGAATATTCCAGCTGAACATCCGGCGCGTGAAATGCAAGATACATTCTTTATTGCTTCGGAATGGGTTTTACGAACACACACGAGCAGTGTTCAGGCACATGCAATGCTAGAGCGCGGCGTACCCCTTAGAGTGGCCTGTGCAGGCTTTACTTACCGTAATGAACTTGACCTTACGCATGTTCCGACGTTCCGGCAGATTGAGTGTTTGGTCGTTGACAAAGGTATAACCTTAGCGAACATGCGGCACACTCTCGACGCTTTTTTCGCAGAGGTGTTTGGACGGCCTGTGAAACTCCGATTGCGATCGAGTTACTTCCCATTCACTGAGCCAAGTGCAGAGATTGATGTTCAGTGCCAACAGTGTTTTGGTGAGGGATGTCGCAGCTGCAAACACACGGGCTGGTTGGAAATGGGAGGCTGTGGACTCGTCAATACGAAAGTCCTTGAGCGCTGTGGAATCGATTCAAAAGTCTACAGTGGCTTTGCGTTTGGAATGGGTGTGGATCGAATTGCAATGAGTAAATTCGGTATCGCAGACCTCCGTTCGCTCTATGAAGGCGATGTTGAATTGTCACGTCAGCTGGCGCTGCGCTGAGAGGATATAATCCGTGTTAATCAGTTTAAAACTCATCGATCAGTTGTTCCTCAAACTTCCTCTCCAGACTGGCAAGTCTGCATCTGCGCCATGCTGGGAGAAGTGGAACATCTCACTGTTTTCTGAAATTTTTACCAGACAAGGGTTTGAGGTAGAGTCCACGATTTTGCGTGGAGCTGGTTTAGGACAAGTTGTCGTTGGCAAAATAATCACAGCCGAAAAACACCCCAAAGCTGACAAGCTCAAGATATGTAAAGTTCAGATTTCAGCTTCCGAAACTCGACAAATTGTGTGTGGTGCGCGCAATGCTCGTCCCGACCTTCATGTGGCAGTCGCATTGCCGAGTGTAGCTCTTCCTAATGGGATTATTATTAAACCATCAACTATTAGAGATATTGAGAGCTATGGGATGCTTTGCTCACGGGAGGAGCTTGGTCTTCCGCTTGATGAGTCACGTGACGGTGATGGCATTTGGGAGCTGAACCATGAGCCATCTGGAGGAATAGATTCGCTTGAGCAACTGAATCAGTTGATAGGTACTCCGGTGTTTCAAGCACTGGCTATGGATGATGTCCTACTTGAGCTGAATGTCACTCCAAATAGACCCGACCTGTTGTCTCATGAGGGCGCTGCACGAGAATTGTGTGCCGGCCTCGCTTGGGCAGGAATGACTGACTTCAGTTGGCTCAATGGTGGTCGTCGCTGGAACAAGAAATGCTCTCCTGATTCGATTGCAGCAGATGCAGACAGGTCGTCCAAGATTACAACTCAATTGGGTACGTTCACCGCTCAAAATAGCCTTTCAGTTCCGGCTTTTTTTGTTGGTCTTGAAAATGTGATCGTTACAACAACACCTCCTTGGCTGAGGTCGGCGCTCGAGGCACTCGGGCAAAAGAGTGTGAATTCGGTGGTCGACGCTTGTAATCTTGTTCTGCTGTGTTTTGCTCAGCCGAATCATGCATTCGATCTGTCAAAACTGGCTCCTTCACCGGACAAAACTAGAAAGCTGAGTCTACGCTTTGCTCGTCAGAATGAAAAATTCTTGGGGCTTGATGCAAAGGAAAGAATCCTTCAGCAGTCAGACTGTGTTGTATCTGATGGCGAGTCAGCACAGGCTTTATTGGGTGTGATTGGGGGCGATCAGTCAAAAGTTGATGCGTCGACAAACACTGTTATACTGGAGTTTGCAAATCCCCATCCTGTTTTAGTACGCAGGACCTCGAGGCGTCATGGACGTAAGACCGATAGTAGTTTTGCGTTTGAAAAGGGTATCGATGTTTTCGAACGCTTTGCCGCAGCCTCTATGCTCATTGGTTTGCTCGAAGAATTGCAGAGTTCAAGTGGGCAGTTAATTAAATACGCGGGATCCGTTTTCGCCCAGTCTGATTCAGAGATCTCTCCACTTGCAAAAACCTTTTTTAACGAGGATCGATCGGGTCGTGAACCAGTGTTGAGTCGTCCCATTGAGAACTATACGATTGATTATAATTCCGGCGACGTGGTGCAGCGAGTTGGTGCAGAGCTGATCTCCTTCGAAAAGCAGTTGAGCTTACTCGAATCACTTGGCTTTACTGTGCAGCCCACTGGGACTGCCTCCACTGTCAAGGTTCTTGTGCCAAGCTGGCGAAGACTCGATGTGAGTGGTGCAGCTGACCTGGTTGAAGAAATTGTTAGGGTCGTAGGAATTGACCATGTGCCGTCGCAACCACTTGCTGCACCTACTCAGCTAAGTCGTGATGACTCCCATCTCTTTCTGTTTGAAAAAGTATCGGAACGTCTTGTGATGCTGGGTTACCATGAAACTGCTGGCTTTCATTTTATGAGGGCAGACGATTGGAGGAGTTTGGGGCAACCTTCTATTTGTTCGTTTGGCGAGCCAATTGCGCTCCTCAATCCAATCATTAAGGACGAGCCAATCATGCAGACAACACTTATAAGTGGGTTGCTGCGCAAGGTGGCTTATAACCTGAATTACGGAACACGCCGCGGGCAAATTTTCGAGCTCTCCAGAACTTTTCAAAATGCAGATCAATCTGGTCGGAGGGTTTTTGAAGACAATGGTTGTGGGGTAGGTCTCGAAAAAGAATTGTCCTCACCTTTGTCAGGGAACCTTGAAGATTATTCACCCTCTCACTCCCTGCAACTGAGCTCCGAAGAGACAGCTCATCTCAGACCAGGTGAAACGCCAAGAGTTGCTGGAGTAGTTTTTGGCCCAGCTGAGGAAAAAGAGTGGAGCAATGGTGGAGAGCGACTATGGAGCTTTCATAGTTTGGCAGCTCACGTTGCCGAGATTCTTTCAGTTTTTTCATGCAACATTGAGATTGATGCGTTGCCCACCCATCACCCCGTCGTTTCATCCACTCATCCCGGCAGAAGTGCTGCGGTGTATGCGGTGAATTCATTGGGCAAAACATTAGTAGGTTGGGTTGGACAATTTCATCCGGCTGTCATGAGGAATTTCGGAATTGAGACAGACTGTCTTGGGTTTGAGTTAAATCTTTCGTTGTGCTGTAAAAAGCTTGCAGAAGCTCAGGAAGAAAAATCGCCAGTTCGTAGAACGAACGCGGGAGGAGCAGTCGAAACGCGCCTTCCGAGTGTGGAGCGAGACTTCGCCTTCCTGGTGGCTGAAGAAGTCACTGCTGCTCGGTTAATTGCGTCGGTGGAAAGTTCTATTCGGGAGGTCGCTATCGAGCAGAAGAAAATTCCTGCGCGTTTGATATCTGCCCGAGTTTTTGATGTTTACCGCGGGCAGGGAGTTGCTGCAGGCTTCAAGAGTGTTGCTCTGAGAGTTGTTCTGTTGCCAACTGAGCGTACCCTGACCGACGCCGATATTGGTTATGTTTCAAGTGCCGTGATTGAACGTGTTGTTGCGCAATGTTCGGCTTTGCTCAGAGGGTAAGAGAGCCTTAAAAAAAGTTCTTGTGGAGTCATGTAAATTTGTCTAGCGACACAAACACATTTCGCTGAGGAGAAAAAAATGAGAAAGATTGCCGTTGCTATTGGATCGTGTGTTGCACTTGCGTCGCTTGTTGCGCAGGCAGACTGGAGCACTTCGACAGGTGGATCTCCAAGTGTTCCGCAAATTTGTGTGACTAACGGTACTCCATATTCAATCAACGTTTCTGTCAACGGACAAAGATTCTACGTCGGGCCTCACTACACAACACGAGTTCCAAGCTACGAAAATAATGCGCTGCTTGTTCAGATGAACACGCGTCAGCTTGCAGGGCCTTACAATAATCCAATTTGGGCTCAAACCTATGTGTATCCAGCCTATTACGGGTGCGGTCATCAAAACACAGTGAACATCTATCTTTACGGAAATGTTCTCGGCTTCAATTGACCTTGAGGCTTCCATCAGCCAGATCGCATACATACGAACGCGGGAGGTGTTTCCAAAACCCTCTCGCTATTTTTGTGAATTTTTGTTGAAGAACGGATTCGGACTTTTGAGGGGTATCATCAGGCTTTTTCCCATTGTGCTCCCAATAACCTGCGTTTTCAGCAAAGCGATTTAAGAGAGGTAGATAGTCCCCATAGTCCGCAGCAAGTTTGAGTAGTGTTGGCTTATCATGCTTACTGAAGGGGAGTGTCGGGATAGGATCTATAGTTTGATTGATGTGATGCCATTGTGGCCCAAGCTGTTTTCTCGCGGTTTCATAAAATGCGTTGTTGCCCACTTTCGGAAGTCCGAAAGTCCAAACCGCAGCTGCCCCACCACCTTCGTTTTTAAGCTTGAGCGCACCGAGTAGTGCGATGGCTCCTCCAAGGCTGTGCCCTGCGATAATAAGTGGGACTTTTTTTTGCTTTGCGAACCTCTCCGCCTCAAGCAGCTTATCATAGATACTCCGCATCGATGCTAGAAAGCCTGAGTGTACGCGACTATCTGCTGTTCCAGCTATTTCGAAAGATTCTAGTTGCACAGATAGATCAGTGAGAAGATCAGTGGGTTCTTGTGTACCTCTCAAGGCCAGCAGAACGAAGTTATCATGAAATGCCCAATAGCCATTGGTGCTGTGGCGTTCGCTGTTAAAGATTTTGATTTCCTTGAATCCCCAAGATGTAAGTATGCGTTCGCGCTTTCCTGGCCAAAAGCTGTATGAAATGTAGCTGGCTGCCATCATCATATATGCATTGTCTTGGGTAGTGTCTGAACTCGAATTGAAAGTGCGCTCGTGCTTCAGTGGCAGACAAGGTAGGTCTCCCTCACTGAAGGATTCGCTGCTCCACAGGCTCACTGTTTCCGTTGGCGCAATAGGTTGGACATTAAAGGCAATCGCGGTGCTCGCTCTCGTTAAGATAAGAAGTGTTGCTGCAAATGTCAGCGGCGACAGCATTGTTTTCATCGCTCTCCAACCCCTAGCAAGTTACGGCAACCTGACTTCCTCAATTTACCTGAAGTAAATCACTCAAAAAGTGCATTCGAGCCCAGCCGATCCTGGGCTCACTTCTTGGAAGCAAAAATTGACTCCATCTCTTTGCGGATGAGAGCCATCTTCTGTGCACGTACGTCCTGTGGCACTTGATAAGGATTTCGGAAATAACTCGTTTCATCTAGCTCGTTTCTCACGAATTTGGTCTGATAAGTCAGATTTCCGGGATTGTTGTCGTCGGTGGTTTCGTACTGTTTTAAAATGTTGGGCGAAATAAAATCCCTAATCGACTTAATTTCGTGGTCCATGTAGAGCTTCCCACCATCTTTCGCACGAGTGAAGCCACGCACCACGTAGTCACAAACAACCACATCACTTTCGAAGCTCTTGAACATGAAGTCGAGCGCATACAGCGGGCTAATACTGCCACAGGTGGCAATGTCGATATCCACTCTGAAAGAGCAAATTCCATTAGGGTCGAGACTGTCAGGATAGGTGTGCGCACAGATGTGGCTCTTGTCTAAATGTATGTTGACTGTACTTTGAGCCATCAAATTTGCGTGCTCTCCAGCTTTTGCATCACTCATAAGCAAAACAACACTCGCGCCCCATGGGTCAAAATCCTTGCTAGATACATTTAGCACAGTGGCATCCATGATCTCAGCAATACGAATGAGCATCGACTCAATTTGTTGAGCGCTATAGCGCTCGTCGATGTAGCGAATGTAGGACGCCCTCTCTTCTTCGTTTGTAGCGACTGCAAAATCGTACAGGTTAAAACTCAGCGCTTTTGTCAGGTTGTTAAAGCCAAGAATTTGCGACATTTTCTGCGGTCCCAAACGAAAAAAGTTGATTTAGCCGGCCTTTTCGGTGCACAGGTGCCGGAAGCGATTGCTACCTCATGAGACTATTGGGTTCAACACCTTTGTGATAACCTCTCTCTCGGTACAGTTGCCATTTGAGAAGGGCTTTATGAATGGAATCTGATTCCAGTCTATTTTTGGTGCTGACAGACGATGCAGAGCTCGTGTCCACACTTGTTCATGTGCAACCGAGGGGCATGTTGGTTCGGGTTTGGTGCCCCTCTAAGGTATCAACACTGCAGGAAGAAATAACTGAAGCATGTGATGCGATCGGAGGTAGTTCGCTGTTGGCGAAGGGAGACCTCAACAAGGCGTCTTTCTACAAGCAGTGGTGCGACTTCAATCCTATCTGCGTCGTCTTGGCATTTCGCGACCCCGATGAACATCGAATGGCCAGAAGACACATTCTCGACGAGCTACCAGATGCGATCATTCTGTCTTTGAAGCACGGTCACCCCGAAGAAAGCCCCAGGAAGCTCGCTGGCGGAAGGGAACTTATACTTACTTGGGCAGAGTTGTTGAGCCGCCCCGTGGGAGCGGAGCTCAGACACATCCAAACGACGCACCTAGTGAAAGCAGTGCGCTCGGTGTTAGATGATGGTGATCGCATTGCTTTGTTGGTGCAGCCCGATCCTGATCCAGATGGTTTGGCATCTGCTCTGGCATTACGGACGATTTTGGGGAGAAACAAAGTCTCAACTCCGATTGTCAGCTTTGGGAAAGTAACGAGGCCTGAAAATCTAGCCATGATGCGACTCCTCGATATTGAGGTTCTCACAATCACTCCAAAAGATCTCGAGGAGTATGACCGGGTTGCAATGCTCGACACTCAACCGTCTCACTTTGGATTTACGCTTGAGCGTGTTGACGCTGTCATCGATCATCACCCTTCTAGCCATCGATATCCAGATATTCCTTTTGTCGATATCCGCCATCAATATGGTGCAACCTCTTCAATTTTAACTGAGTATTTGCGCGCAGCTGCCTGTCCCATCGGACAAAGGCTTGCAACTGCCTTGTTGTATGGCATAAAGGCGGATACATTACTGTTGAACAGAGAAGTGATTGACGCTGACCTCGACGCTTTTGTCTCTCTGTATCCGAGCATTAACTACAACCTGTTACGCCGGATAGAGAAACCTGAGCTGCCGATGAAATTCGCCCCAGTTCTGGCTGACGCGCTCAAGCAAATGGTATGTGAGTCAGGAATTGTGGTGAGTTGTTTGGGGCAAGTGGAGCGCGAAGACCTCATTCCTCAAGTTGCAGACTTTATGCTTCAATTCGAGGATGTTGACTGGGTTGTTTGTGTTGGTTTGTTTGATGGCAATGTGGTGATGAGCGT